>CAMHDB010000087.1 GCA_946183715.1 uncultured Oscillibacter sp. | reverse complement strand
AAGAACGCGCGCCGTCAGAGATATGAGGGACGCCCACGGGAGAAAGGACGGTTTGACCCATGAAAATCGGAAGAAAAGAAAAGAACGACGAGCTTTACAAAGCCATCCTGCAACTCAAGGACGAACAGGAGTGCTACGAGTTCTTTCAGGACCTTTGCACGGTTCCGGAATTGCGCTCCATGGAACAGCGCTTCGAGGTGGCCTACCTGCTCTACCGGGGCTGGATTTACAGCGAAATCCTGAACCGCACCGGGGCCTCCAGCGCGACTATCAGCCGCGTCAGCCGCTCCCTCAACTACGGAACCGGGGCCTATGAGCGCCTCTTCTCACGGGTTCTGCCGGAGCAGAAGCCGTGACGCCGCCCCTGCAGTACGCGTCCCTCCCGTCGAGCTACGACGCGCTCATGCGGGACGGCAATTACCCCGCACGAATCGCCTTCCTTGTCGAATGCCTCCGCGAGAGCGCCGTCCCCGTGCGGACGGTGCTTGACTTGGGCTGTGGCACGGGTACCGTCGCGTGGGGACTGTCCCGGAAGGGCTTCCGGGTTATCGCGGCGGACAACTCCGCGGCAATGCTCACGGAGGCCGTCCGCAAGGGCGACGCCCTCCCCGGAGACGTGCCGCCGCCTTTGTTCATCTGTCAGTCCATGCCGCGACTGAAACTCGCCGCCCCCGTGGACGGCGTCGTTTCCACGCTCGACTCCGTCAACTACTTGACCCGTGAGCGCGACTTGCGCGAAACGTTCCGGCGCGTGTACCGCTATCTCACCCCGGGCGGGCGCTTCCTGTTCGACCTGAATACGCCGTACCGCTTCCGCCTCATGGACAGGCAGACATACCTCGACGAGACGGAGGAAAGTTTCTGCGTCTGGCGGACGTTCTTTTCGGAAAGGCGTCAGGTCTGCGTGTGGCAGGTGGACTTGTTCCGCCTGCGCCCCGACGGCGCGTGGGAGCGGAGTTACGAGGAACACCGGGAACGGGCTTGGAGTACGGAACAAATCCGGGAGTTTCTGCGGGACGCCGGATTTGTAAACGTGGAAATCACGGGCGACTTGTCGCGCAAGCCCCCGAAAGAAGACGAAACCCGCTGGAATGTACTGGCAGAGAAGGAGTTAGCATTATGAGTGATTGTCTAGTCCGGGCGGTGTCTGCGGACGGCTACGTCAAGGCGGCGGCGGTGTCGACGCGCGCCCTGACCGAACAGGCCCGGCAGATTCATAAAACATTACCCGTCGCGACCGCCGCGCTGGGGCGGGCGCTGTCGGCGGCGTCGATGATGGGCAACGCCATGAAGGAGGACGCCGCAAGCGTCACACTGCAATTCAAGGGCGGCGGGCCGCTGGGGACTGTGCTGGCGGTGTCCGACCACGAGGGCAACGTGCGCGGCTACGTCGACAACCCCGGCGTCGACATGCCCCTCCGCGCCGACGGGAAACTTGATGTCGGCGGGGCCGTCGGGCACGACGGAACGCTGACGATTATCCGCGACCTGCGCATGAAAGAACCGTACACGGGGAGTGTCGGACTGCTCAGCGGGGAAATCGCGGAGGATATCGCGGCCTACTTCGCCGAATCGGAACAGATTCCGACTGTCTGCGCGCTGGGCGTCCTGCTCGACCGCGACCAGAGCGTACTCGCCGCCGGGGGCACGCTGATTCAGCTACTCCCCGGCGCGCCGGAGGACGTGATTTCGCGCGTGGAGCGGGGCGTACTGTCGCTCGGGCCCGTGACGGCGGCTTTGCGCGGCAATCCCGACCCGGCGGAGCTGTTGCGAAAGGCCCTGCCGGAATTTCAGTTGGACATTCTGGAAAGCGTCCCCGTCGCGTACCGTTGCGACTGCAGCCGCCGCCGCATGGAGGCGGCGTTGATTGCGCTGGGGCGTCCGGAACTGCGCAAGCTCTTGGACGAACAGGGCCACGCGGAGTTGTCTTGCCGCTTCTGCGGCAACGTACAGGCCTTTACACGCGCGGACTTGGAAGCCCTGCTCGAACAAATGTGACGGGAAGGAGCGGACGCTATGCCGGAAGCCCCCAAGCCCTTACAGGAAGCATATCACTTCCGAATCCTGTTTCCCGCCGATTTCCCCCCGGAGGCTATGTATAACGAACGCTGTATGGCTGTTCGCGGGGACTGCTTACAGGTTCTGCGCCTGATACGGAGCGGTTCCGCGAACCTGATTTTTGCCGACCCCCCTTACAATCTCGGAAAAGATTTCGGGAATCAAAGCGACCGCTGGGAGAGCGTATCGGACTATATCGCGTGGTGCGAGAGCTGGATTGAGGAATGTATGCGGATTCTGCAAGACAGCGGGACGATGTACCTGATGACCGCCACGCAGTATATGCCCTACCTCGACCTTTACCTTTCGGAGCGGTACAACGTCCTGTGCCGCATCGTGTGGGCCTACGACAGTTCCGGCGTACAGTCCAAAAAAATGTTTGGTTCCCTGTACGAACCTATTCTGATGGTGAACAAAAGCCCCCGCGCACCGTTCACATTCAACGCCGCGGACATTCTGGTAGAGGCCAAAACCGGAGCCGTGCGGAAACTGATGGACTATCGCAAAGACCCGCCCCAACCCTATCACACGACGAAAGTACCGGGAAACGTCTGGACATTCCCGCGCGTGCGCTATAAAATGCCGGAGTACGAAAATCATCCCGCGCAAAAACCGGAAGCCTTGCTGGAACGGATTATCCTTGCTTCGTCGAACCCCGGCGAACTGGTGCTCGAACCCTTCGCCGGTACGTTTACGGCGTCGGCTGTCGCGGTTCGTTTGGGGCGCGCCGCCGTGGGGATCGAACTCAACGAGGAGTATTTCAAATCGGGTATCCGGCGCACGGGCATAGCCGTAGAGTATCAGGGAAAGCCGTTGCTCAAAGAGAAAATCCGCAAGACAAAAGCCCGTTCCAAATACGTCAGGAGCTGAAATTATGCAAATCCGTGAAAAATTCGTCAGAGACATTCTGGAAAAGGCGTATCCGGATACTTTTCAGAGAGTTTACGACGAAAGCCCCCTTTTACAGTACCTCGACTATAAGATGAAAGCGGTTCACGGTGACAGTAAAACCCGGCGCAGTCTCGCCAACGTCTACGCGCTGTACTCGATTCTCTATTTCTATCGACAGGACTTTTACAATCAGCCGAACCTTTACAGAGCGTTCGCCGGGTACGACTACACGCGCCTGTTCCGTTTCTACCGGAGCTTGTACGGCGGAAGCAAACTACAGAATCACGCGCTCAATTCCCGTGTCAACGGCGAGTTTAGAAACCGCTTTCCCGCCCTTTCCAACGATTTGATTATCATGGACAACGGAAAATACCTTCTGCATATTGACTATCTGTATGTGCGTGGCCATGATATCAGTCAGGTATGCTGTGCCGTTATCGAAACATATATCAAACTTCTGGAAGCCAAAGACCACGCGCTGTTCCGCGTTCTGGAAAACATTCGCGCACTGTCGGACGCTTCCAAGAAACGGGAGGCTGTCAAAAATCTGTTGACAGAGGACGCGGAAGCGCGTATCTTTGAAATTATCAGCTACGCGATTCTAAAGAGCCACTTTCACGGTGTCACAGTCTACTTCGGCTACACTCCGGAGAGCGTCCGCGCGGAGAGGCTGGAACTTTACCGCACCGGGCGAACCAACGCCAACGACGGCGGGATTGATTTTGTCATGCGTCCCGTGGGGCGGTTCTTTCAGGTCACGGAAAGCGGCGATTATGACAAGTATCTGCTGGACATTGAAAAAGTTATGCACTTCCCTGTGACTTTCGTCGTAAAAACGGAAAAAAGCGGGGAACAGGTGCAAAAGGAACTAGAAGATTATATCAACGTCCGCGCGAACGGAATGGCAATTCTTGAAAAAAGATACCGTTCCGCCGTAGAGGAAGTTATCACCATCCGGAATCTCAGGGAATGGATAGACGCGCTGAAGAACACAGAAATTGACCGGATTATCCGCGACATTGATATTTATTACCGGCTGGAAATGAATATCGGCGACCCGTCAGAGACATGGAACACTGGGAACTTTTGAGGCCGGACGGCTACCGTTTTGTGTGGGAGGACGGGCTGTTCCGGCCCGGTACGGACAGTTTCGTGTTGTCGTCCCTGCCGCGCCTCAAACGCGGCCTGCGCGTCTGCGACCTCGGGAGCGGTACCGGACTGCTCGGACTGCTCCTGTTGCAGCGGGAACCGTCGCTGAGCGTCGCCGGACTGGAACAGTCGCCGGAGGCCGTCGCGCTCGCCGAACGCTGTGCGGAAATCAACGGACTTTCGGGGCGTCTGCAATCGCACCGCATGGACTTGCGCGACGCCCCCGCACGATTCGCGACGGGGGCTTTTGATTTGATTGTGTCGAACCCGCCGTATTATCCTGACGGACACGGGGCGCCGCCGTCCGGGGACGCCCGGCGCGCGGCGCGGCACGAATCAGCCTGTACGCTCCCGGAACTCGTGCGCGCCGCCGCGTACTTGCTACGCTGGGGCGGGGCGTTCTGCCTCGTCCACAAGCCCGAACGCCTCGCGGATGTGCTGTGCTGTCTGCGGGAGGGGCGCTGTGAGGCGAAGCGGCTCCGCCTCGTACACGAGACCGCCGACGCGCCGCCCTCGCTGATACTCGTCGAGGGGCGCCGGGGAGGCAAGCCCGGGATTACCATAGAGCCCCCGCTTGTACTCCGCCGCCCCGACGGCGCCCCCACGCCCGAACTCGACACGATTTACTTTCGCGACACGCGTACATAGACTGGAGGCCTGTTTTATGCCCGGTACGCTTTACCTCGTCGCCACGCCCATCGGGAATCTTGGCGACTTCTCCCCGCGCGCCGTCGAGACCCTCGGCGGCGTGGACTTTATCGCCGCGGAGGACACCCGCGTTTCTATCAAACTGCTGAACCATTTCGGCATACAAAAGCCGCTGACGAGTTACCACGAACACAACCACGTCACGGCGGGGCGGAGTATCGTACAGCGACTGCTCGCCGGCGAATCCTGCGCGCTAGTCACGGACGCCGGAACCCCGGCGATTTCCGACCCCGGGGAGGATTTGGTGCGCCTGTGTACGGAGGCCGGGGTTACAGTGCTTGCAATACCGGGCTGTTGCGCGGCGGTCAACGCGCTCGCCATCAGCGGACTTCCCACGGGGCGTTTCGCGTTCGAGGGCTTTCTTACGGTAAATAAGAAAAGCCGCCGCGAACGGCTGGAAGCGTTGCGGACGGAGGAACGCACGATGATTTTCCACGAGGCCCCGCACAAATTACGCGGCACACTCGCGGACTTCTGCGCGGCGTTCGGGCCGCAACGCCGGATTGCGCTGTGCCGGGAGTTGACGAAACTCCACGAGGAGACCTTGCGCATGACGTTGGGGGAGGCCGTCGCGTACTACGAGACAGTGCCGCCGCGCGGAGAATACGTCCTTGTCCTAGAGGGCGCCGCGCCGGACGACGCGCCGACAGTCTCCGTAGAGGACGCGGTCGCCGAGGTACTCGCGCTCCGCGACGCCGGGACGCGTCTGAAAGAAGCGGCGGCGCAAGTCGCGGGGCGTACCGGGTATTCCAAGAATCGGCTCTACGCCGCCGCGAATACAGCGAAAACAGGCGGAGAGTGAAAACTCTCCGCCGATTCCGGTACGGTGAAAGTAGTCAATCAGGCGTTGCAATTTTCCCGGGGCGCGCCTGACAGTCCGGACAGAGGAACACATTCTTCCGATTCCCCGTCACGAGCGGCCCCAATCAACAACAAAATGCCCGTGAAATATGCTGTGATTTCACGCATATTATCGTAGCGGAAGGAAACGACCGGGGCTGTATAAAAGGGGGCTTCTATGGCGCGACTGCGAACCGAGTATACGGATGTCAAGGACGTGAAACATCGGGTGGAACACGTCGTTGTCGCGGAGGACGACAAAAAGAGCCGTGAACAGCTCATGGAGGAACTGTTTACCGCGCTGGCGTGCAGCATACCGGAAGAAAGGGGAGTGTCCAATGGCGATAGCGCTCTATGCGCGGAAGTCAGTCGAACGGGAAAACAGCATCAGTTGCGAGACACAGCTTGAATACTGCCGCTCCGTTCTTAGACCCAATGAGCGGGACGAAACAATCATGACCTTTGTTGACAACGGCTTCTCCGGCGGCAACGTAAACCGCGACGGTTTCCAGAAACTCATTCGGCTGGTGCGTCAGGGGAAAGTACGGAAGGTTATCGTCTACAAACTTGACCGTATCAGCCGTTCCCTTGCGGATTTCGTGAACATCTTGCAGGAGTTCAAGGAATACAAGGTCGAGTTCGTATCCTCTCAGGAATCGTTTGACACATCCTCCCCCTATGGGGAGATGATAGTCAAGCTCCTGATGGTATTCGCCGAGTTTGAGAGAACGTCCACAATCAGCCGCGTGACGCAGGCCTACGCCCACCGCAGCGAGATGGGCTTCTACATGGGGGGCCGACAGCCCTATGGATTTGAGCTAATCCCGGCTGTGATTCACAACATCAAGACAAAGAAACTCAATCCGATACCATCCGAGGCGGCGCAGGTGCGCTATGTCTTTGAAGCATACGCACAGGAAAACGTATCTTTGCGGCGCCTGCTGGATATTCTGATAGCGGAGGGCAAGAACCCGTTGAACGGAAGCCACTGGACGACGGCGAAACTCTCCACGCTTCTGAAAAATCCCATTTACGTCAAGGCCGATTCGGAGGTATACGACTACTACGAGCGGCGCGGCGTACAGATAGCGACGGACGTTTCCATGTTTACCGGGGAATGCGGGGCGCAGCTCTACGGGCGCACGAAGCATAGGCCGGGGAATCCTGACTGGTCCGACATGAAACTGGTAGTGTTGACGCATTCCGGCCTTGTGGATTCCGGCATCTGGCTGAAATGTCAGCGCAAATTGGAGAGGAACCGACAAATCACGAACAGCTACAGCAATCCCACAAGCTGGCTGGCGGGGAAAGTCGTCTGTGAGAAATGCGGCCATACGATGACTACTGTCAAGGGAAAAATCAACAAAAGCGGAGAAATGCGGCGTTATTTCAACTGCACGGGAAAATCACACAAGAAAATCTGCACGGGGCCGGAAGTCTCCATCTACGCCGAAGACTTAGAGGACATGGTATACGACTGCATTTCCGCGAAGCTGTCCGAATTAAAGAGCGCGACGCGAAAGAGCGATTCCGCGGAAGTCAACGACCTGAAACTCAAGATAAAAACGATTGAGAAGCAGGAACAACAGCTTTTGGGTACCATGCTGTCGGGAGGCTTCAATGATGATTTGCTCGCCCTTGCGAATCAGAAAGCCGCGCAGTTCAAAAAGGATAAGCTGGCTCTGTATGAGCGCATGGAGGATTTGAAAAGCCGTGGGGATGAAACAAGCGTCGTTGTGAATCTGGCGAAGTCATGGAAGACCGCCGATTACCAGCGCAAGAAAGCCGTCGCTATGATTATGATACATAGAATCATAATCTCGGAAGACGGCTCCGCTAAGATAGAGTGGAATATATAATAGCGTCGGGGCGCCTGCCCTGACGCTATTTCTTGCGTCAAGTCCAGTCCGATTGCGTCAGAAAGTCCCGGATGTTCCGGTGCTTGATTCCGTTCCGGCTAAAGTCCAGTTCATCCATGGTCACAACGTA
>CAMHDB010000086.1 GCA_946183715.1 uncultured Oscillibacter sp. | reverse complement strand
ACGAGGTCGGGCTGGACTTCGTCGTACTTCGCCACGGCGTCGGCGCCGTCCACGGCCTCGTACAAGTCGGTGAAGCCGTTCTTGCTGAGGGTGTCCTTAATGACTTTTCTCATAAAGGCCGCGTCGTCAGCCATTAAGATTTTTGCCATTTGTCCATCTTCCTTTCCAAAACAGTACGAGTTATGCGGAGATTCCGCGCTTATATGCAACCGCGTGCGGCCCGGGAGCCGCGGCGGGAAATTTCGGCGGCGCTGACTAGAGGAGGTCTTCCAGCCCCGGGCGGCGGAGGATTTCCGTTATCCGGATGCCGAAATTGTCGTCGATGACCACCACGTCGCCCTGTGCGATGCACTTGCCGTTTACGTACACGTCCACTTGGTCTCCGGCGAGCTTGTCGAGCACCACAAGGGAGCCTTTCGACAACGACACGATTTCCTGTACTTTCTTGCGCGTGCGCCCGATTTCCACGGCGATTTCCAGCGGCACGCTCATAATCAGGTCGAGGTTGTGCGACTGCTCCTCGGTCAGTTCGGTACCGTCCTCCAGTCTGGGCATGACGGGCGGCGTCGTCTGGATAACCTTCTGGTCGGGCTTGCGGGTCTCGGCGGGAGGCGCGGAGGGCCACGCGTAATAGGGCGGGTATGGCATGGGCTTTCCGTCGGGGCCGGTGGGCCAGCCGTAGAACGGCGGATAGCCGACGGGTTGTTGTACGGGGGCCTGTGCGGCGGGTTGTTGCGCGGGCTGCTGTGCCATGCCGGACATCATGCGCTCTATCTCCTCTTGGCTCATCATGCCGCCGCCAGACGGGGCCGGAGCGGGCGCGGGTTGCTGCTGTGCCATGCCGGACATCATGCGCTCGATTTCCTCTTGGCTCATCACGCCTCCGCCGCCAGACGGGGCCGGAGCGGGCGCGGGTTGCTGTGCCATACCGGACATCATGCGCTCGATTTCCTCTTGGCTCATCATGCCGCCGCCAGACGGGGACGGGGCGGCCTGTTGCGAGAACATCGCGTCGATTTCGGTGGCGCTCAGGTTCCGGTTGCCCTCGGGCTGTGCGGTAGTTTCCAGCGCGGCGGACGAATCCTCGTCTTCTCCCAGTCCGAAGCCGGAAATCATCTCCTTGGCGAGTTCCACGGACATGACGTTGATGAACTCACTCTGCACGGAGTCCTCGATACTCAGCGCGAACTGTACAACCACCACCGGGCCCTGCTTGACCGGAAGCCACTGGTCGCGCAGATTGTCCACGTTGGAGCCGTCGAACGTCTCCGGCGTGGAGATGTTGACCACGCGCCCGAGGAAATCCGACAGCGCCGTGGACGAGGCCCCCATCATCTGGTTCATGACTTCACAGACCGCGCTGAGCGTCAGTTCGTTCAGCTCGAACTCCTCAATAGGCGTCTCCATGCCCATGAGAATGTCGACGATGACCTTCACGTCGTGCATTTTCAGTAGCATGATGTTACTGCCGTGCAGGCCCGCGACGTATTTGATTTCCACGCCGATTGCGGGGTCAAGGTCTCCCAAAGAAAAATCCTCCGCGTTCACAATGGAAACCCGCGGCGTGGTGATATCGACTCTGTGGTCCAGCAGGTTGGAAACCGCCGTAGCCGATGAGCCAAGGCTGATGTTCATAATCTCGCCAATGGCGTCAATCTCCATCGGTGAAAACAGATTACTCATCTTCCTGCTCGCTCCCTCCCTCTATGTGATGTACATCTCTGATTTTTACTGCTACGTGCTTTTCATCAACGCCCATCAGGCCGGTGAACCACTGCCGCTCGCCAATCCAGAGCGAGACGGCGGAGTCGGCCTTGATGTTCATGTCGATAACATCTCCCACATTCAATGTGTAGATATCGCGGAGCCGGAGCCAAGTACGCCCAAGCTCGGCGGTGATGACGAGGTCGGTTTCCTCCAAGTGACTGTAAATCTCCTCGGAATGGTCTTCTAACTGCTTGCGCATGGCGCGGTTCTGCCGGGCGATTCCCTCGAAAATCTTGCTCAACACTTCGTCGGGCATGCAGATATCGAACCGCCCGGAGACGTTCGCAAACTTCACGTCGATACTCACGACGACTACCGTCTCTTCCAGTCCGATGAGCTGTACGAGGGTCGGGTTGGTCTCCACGCGCCCGAACTCAAAATTCAAATGCAGGTAGTTCTCCCAGCTCCCGCCCATGAGCGAAATAAACTCCGAAATCAGGTTCGCGTAAAGGGTCAGGTCTACGTTGGTGTAGGCGTAATCGGAAGGGAGGTCGTCGACGTTCCCGGTGCCGCCGCAGAGGCGGTCGAACATGCTAATCATGATGTTCGGCGTAGCGCAGATGATGACAGGGGTGTCCTCGCGCTGTCCGTCAAGGCGCAGGTAGGCCACGGTCACGACTTCCCCCTCCAACAGCGCGTTAGAGAACTCATAATACCGCTGTTCGTCCACGGTGTCAACCGTAACTTCGCAGGTGGCGTGGACAAGGGCGTTGATGCGGGTGGTAAGAACCTTGGAGTAGTTGTCGAAAACGCCGTTGAGCATTTTCAGGCGCTCTTTGGTGTACTTTCTCGGGCTTCGGAAGTCGTACTTCTGGTATTTTTCCTTGGGTTTGTCGGGCGGCTTGTCGGGTTCGGGATTAAACGCGGCCTGCAGGAGCGCGTCAATCTGACTTTGTGACAATACTTCAGCCATGTGGCCACCTCTTTCCTGTCAGCCGCGTGCGGTATTATTCTTCGGGGTAAAACTCCTCTGCGGCCTCGGTCGGGGCCTCGCCCGTGCGGAGAGTTCGGTACTGCTGGAGCGCGTCGCCCAGTTCGTTATAGAGGTTCTTTCCGGTGATAATCATTTCCACGCGGCGGTTATGGGCGCGTCCGTCGCGGGTGGCGTTGGTGTCGACGGGCCGCCACTGCCCGTAGCCGACGCTGACGATACGCGCCGGGGAGATTTCCACGCGCTTCTGCAAGTAAATCGTGACGTTGGTGGCGCGGTTGGAGGCGAGGCGGCGGTCGTTGTCGACGTTGTTGGCGCGGTCGGGGGAGGCCTGCGCGGTGTGGCCCATAATGCGGAGTTCGTCCACGGCGCGAGCCGCCCTGTTGAGCGCGTCGGCGACGGTGTTGAGAATCCGCTCCCCCTCGACGGTGATGGACGGGCTGTCGCCCATGAAAAACACGGCGTCGTTGAACGACACGAACACGTAGCCGTCGCCCTTCGTGACCTCGATGTTGTCGGCCTGCCCGCTCTCGGCGGCCATTTCCTTTAACATTTGGGCCAGTTGTGACATGAGGTCTTCGATTTCGGACTGTTCGATTTCTTCCTCGCTCGGGGCGACGCCGAAATCGGAGCCGATACCCTCCGACGGGTCGGCCAGCGGGCCTTCACTGCCGGAAGTAACGGTACTCGCTTCCAGCGACGACGGGTTGAAGCTCTGGACAATGGCCTTGAACTTCTCCTCGCTGATAGTCGACATGGAGTAGAGCAGGACAAAGAAGCACAGCAACAGCGTAACCATGTCGCCGTAGGTGTCCATCCAGTTGGCGCCGCCGCCCCCGCCGCCGCTTTTCTTCTTGATTGCCAAAGGTATGTCCCCTCCCTTCGCTTATTCGCCGGCGGACGCGCTTTCGCGGGTCTTCTGGGAGACGAACGTCAGGAGGCGTTCGCGGAGGAACTTCGGGTTTTCCCCGGCCTGAATGCCCGTGATTCCCTCGACGATAATCAGCTTGCAGAGGATTTCCTCGTCGCCGCGCGTGCGCAGGTGGGTGGCGATGGGGCCGAACACCTGATGGGCCAGCATGCAGCCGTACATGGTCGTAATCATGGCGGTACCCATGTCGTCGCCGAGGCTGGAGGAGCCGTCGGACATATTCAGGCCCTTGCACATATTGATAAGGCCGCAGAGGGTGCCGACCATGCCGAACGCGGGCGCCATAGCGGAGGCTTTGTCGTAGAGGGCCGCGCCGGATTCGTGCCGGGCCGCCATTTGTTCGATGTCGGTTTCGAGCACGAGCCGGACGCGGTCGGCGTCGTTGCCGTCGACGAGGAGCATAATGGCCTGTTTGAAAAAGGGGTCTTTCTGCTCGGCGGCCATGCCTTCCAGAGAGAGCAGGCCGTCCTTACGGGCCTTGTTGGCGACTTCCGTCAACTGGTCGATGATGCTCAGGGGGTCGAATTTCTTGGTATTCATGACCAGCCCGAAGTGTTTCGGGATGGACTTCAGCACGGACGTGGGCATACTCGCCGCCACGACGGCGAACGTACAGCCCACCACGATGAGCACGCTGGGCATATCGACGAAGTTCATGAGCTTGTTCACGTCGATTTTCGGGAAGCCCAGCATGCCCAGAAGGATAAAGGCGAAGGAGAGAACCAGTCCCACGACATACGCGATGTTCATAAAAATTTCCGCTCCGTTTCTTGTCGTTCAGATTTCCGACTACTTGCGCTTGTCGGTCACGGCGATTTGCCGATGGATGTCGAGCACTTTCGCGTTGTACTCCGCGATTTTGCGGATAATGTCCTGTATGGTCTCCTGCACGAGGTAGTAGTCGTGGTTCATCATGACGACGCGGGTCTCGGGGATGGTCTCGATACACTCAATCTGGTTGTGGTTCAGCAGAAATTTCTCCTTTGATACCTTGGTAAGTACAATCATGTTGTGCCGTTCCTTTCTGCGCGGAAGGGCGCGGGGGACGCGCGTCCCCCTGCGCCCGGAGAATTACCGCTTCATGTTGACGAGTTCCTCGAGCATGGAGTCGGTCACGGTGACGATTCTGGTATTGGCCTGATAGCCGCGCTGGATAACAATCATGTGCGTGATTTCGTCGGCGAGGTCGGTACCGGAGGATTCGAGGCCGCCGTTGAGCAGTTCGGTGTCGCCGGCGCTCTCGATGATGAGGCGGTTGGAGTCGGTGCCGCCGGGGTTGACGGGCTGTCCGTCGAGGCCGATTTCCGGGTAGGTCACGACGCCGCCGACGGTCGTCAGGCGCATGTCGCCCGCGCCGCCGAGGGCCTTGTAGTAGCGCCCGTCGTCGTGGGTGACGCCGTTGGGGTTCTCGGCCTTCCCCACGGCGATGACGCCGATGACGACTTGGATGTCGTCGGCGGTGACGGCGGTGATGACGCCGGAGCGGTCTACGCTCAGGGTGTCGACGTTGAGGCGCTTGTAGGGGACGTAAGTACCTTCCTGACCGGGGGTGTTGGCCTCCTCGATGGCCTCCAAGGCCTGCTGATTGTCGACGAGTTCGGGGTTCTCCTCGTCGTCGGTCTCGTTGGGCATGAGGATTTCCTTCGTCTGCTCATTATAATACGGAAGGCGAATCGGCGTCAAGAGCGTACTGAAACTCGCGTTCTGGTCGGGGTTGGCGGTGTTGAGGAAGCCGTAGACAATCTGTCCGCCGCCGTCGGTGAGCCAGCCGCTGCTGAACTCGAAGTTGCCAAGGCGGCTGAGGGACATGCCGTTGAGTTCGGCCTGCGAGTTGATTCCGAACTTGGTCTTGTCGCCGACGACAAAGAAGCCGTCGCCGTCAATCATGCAGTCGAGGCCGCGCCCGGTGGTGTTGAAGATTTTGGTGCTCATGTCGAGGTCGATGGTGCCGAGCGTGCAGCCGAAGCCGATTTGGGCGGGGTTGTTGCCGCCGATTTCGTCGGTGCCGTTGGAGCCCGAGCGCATATTCGTGTAGAGGGCCTCGTCGAAGGTGTAGCGGGTGGCCTTGTAGGCGTAGGTGTTGACGTTGGCGACGTTGTTGCCGATAACGCCTAGGGCGCTCATGTGGGTCTTGAGGCCCGATACAGCCGCGTACATGGAACTTGTCATTAAGTAACTCCTTAAAAATCCGCGCGGGACGGGGTGTCGGGGCGGGCCAATCGGGCCGCGCCCCCCGGCATCCGCAAGGGACCTGCCGTCTGCGTCAGAGAAGTACGGCCCCGTCGATGTTGGTGAAGATATTCTGTTTCATTTCCTCCCCGGACATGGTGGTGATGACCCGCCCGTAGGGGATATTGATGATGAAGGCTTGGGAATCGCTGAAAGCAAGGATGTTTTTCGCGCCTTTTTCGTGGGCCTTTTCCACGGAGTCGGCGAGCTTGTCCATTAAGTCGGAGGTGAGTTCGATACCGCGTTCCTCCGCGCGCGCGAGGGCGTGCTTGGAGAAATTGACCGTCCGCTGTTGAAGCATGTCGCCGAATGAGGCGGACGTGTTCCACGATACGGCGGACGTATTCCGCACGGGGGCGGTCGCGGCGTTCTGGATGTTGTGAATCATGGGCGGCCCCCTTTTGGACGCGCTTACAGGGTGCCGATTTCCTGCATGGCGTCCGTGATGATTTCCATAGGGATATCGGAGTAGCCGAGGGCGTCGAGCATGGCGGCGGCGTCGGCACTGCTTCCGGCGGCGGTGAGGAGATTCACGACGGCGTCGCGCTTGTTGCTGGGCGGGTCGAGAATGTCGGCGATAGCGTCGGCGCGTTTGTCGTCGTCGGAGGGCTTGAGCGCTTCGAGAAGGGCGTCTACGGTATCGTCTCTTGCGTTGAGGGCGGCGCGGGCGGCGGCGTCGAGGGCGCTGGAAGTCGTCTGCTGATTGAGCCAGTCTTCCGCTTCCTGTACGGCCTGCGCGTTCTTCTGCTGGGCCTCTTGGGAGGGGAGCTGTCCGACGGCGAGCACGTCCGAAAGCCAGTAACTGTCGTCGCCGACGAAAATGACCGGGGAGCCGTTGAGCATACCCGTACCCGTGACGGTGCCCGTAATCTGCCGGGTCGAGCGTCCGTTCTGCTGGGCGATGATGACCTCTTTGCCGACGAGGGAGGCGGCGTACGTCATATTGGTGGTGTCGGTAATCAGGTCGCTGATGTTGCTGACAGCCTGCACGACGGACATTTGAACCATCTGGTTCATCATGTCGCTGATGTCGGCCTGATTGTCGATGGTCTGATTCTGGAAGGTGGCGACCATCAACTGGAGGAAGTCTTCCATTTGGAGGTCTTTCCCGGCCTTCTTACTGGTGCTGTGCTTCGCGACGGAGGCGGCGGTCTCCAGTCCGGTGGTGACAATGCCGTTTAAGTCCGTGATGTAACTGCTCATGGGTACTCCTTTCGGGGTGTCAGGTTTCGAGGCCGACCAGCCCGAGGCGCAACTGCTGTATAAAATCGCGGTCTTCGTGTTCGCCGCGCTCCCGGTCGCGCTTCTGCTGATTCTGCTGTCGGTTCTGCTGATTCTGTCCGTTGTCCTCGTTGGGGTTGATGAAAATGTAGGGCGTCTGCTGGGTCTCGGCCATTTCGACCTTGACCTGCGGGCGGGATGTGGAGGCCAAAAGCTGTTGTAATCCGGTGGTATTGCGCTCTAAGAGTTCGGCGGCGCGGACGGTCGACGCGCTGAGCTGAATATGCAACGCGCCGTCGGTGGCCTGCGTCAGCGAGACGGTAATCTTGCCGAGTTCGGGCGGGGAAAGCGTCAATTCTACGTAGCTGTTGCCCTCGGCGTCGGTCAGAAATTCCTCAATGCGTCCGCGCAACTGCTCCAAGCCGTCGGGGGCTTCGAGTTCGACGGGGGCTTCCCGCACTTCGGCCACTTTCACGGGTTCGGCGTCCATGTGGCCGAAAACCGGGGTCTCGACCTCCACATTTTCCACGACAACCGTTTCCTCGACTTCCTCGGTCTGTTCCTCGGTCACGGGGCGGTCGGAAAAGTCCCGAATCTCCGTGCGAACCTGCTGGACTACGTCGCGGAACGTCTCGTGCCGGGTCTGTACGAGCACCTCT
>CAMHDB010000085.1 GCA_946183715.1 uncultured Oscillibacter sp. | reverse complement strand
TCCGGGCGTTACGGCTGCTGCTTCTCGTGGGACATCGCCAATATCGCCACCCTCGACGGCTGGGCGCCGCTCCCCCCGCTGGCCGCCGACACCGTCAACATTACGCCCGCGAACGGCTCTTTCACGTCCGGCTTTGACCGTGGCCGTTGCGTCGTGACCGCCGCCGCGCAGAATCCGGCGCTGATTTGCGTATGGCTTGACCAGATGTACGACCCGTTCCAGTCCCCGCAAAACAACTGGGGCACCTACGGCGAGGATGACGATTTCGACATTTTCGTACTCGGCACGAACGACGCCGGAGAGCCCATGCTTCAGCACGCGCCTTTGGGCGACGCCTCCCCGGTGGAAGTGCGCGAGGCGGAATCCGTCAACGGCCCGCTCGCGATTCTCGATTCCTACTACGGCGTCTACGTGACCTGCCCCGACGACGCGCAGTACCGTTTGGACTGGATTAAGGACATCTATACCCCGTACATGAATAACAAGTACGTCTTCCCGAACGTATTCATGAACACGGACGACACCAAGACCATCTCCAACCTTCAGGCGGACATTTCCACCCGAATCAACACCGCGAAATCCGACTGGGTGATGAACGGCTTCACCGACGCCGACTGGAATCAGCTCCAGACCGATTTGGAGGCCTATCACCTGAGCGAATACCTCGCCATCTTCCAGAAGTACCTCGACGCCTACTACGCGTAATCCCAAAACCAAACGACAACTTCTTCCCTTTCTTTGCGGGGGCGTCTGGATTGAGCTTACGGACGCCCCTCGTTCATGGATTGAAAGAATCCGGAGGAATCCTTTATGATAAGCGAAGCGTTACGGAAAGCGCGGGACTTTGAGGCGGCTTACGAAACCACTGTCCCGGAATCGGAACGCGCGGTCTTTCACGCCACGCCGACAGTCGGCTGGATGAACGACCCGAACGGCTTTTCCTTTTACCGGGGAGAGTACCATTTGTTTTACCAATACTACCCCTATGCGACGAAGTGGGGTCCCATGCACTGGGGACACCTGACGAGCAAAGATTTCATCCGCTGGGAACACCTCCCGGCGGCGCTGGCCCCCGATTCCGACTACGACCTCGACGGGTGCTGGTCTGGCGGCGCGCTGGAACTCCCCGACGGGCGTCAGCTCTTAATGTACACCGGGCGCAGGGCGAGCGGAGAGCAGGAGCTATACTACCAGACGCAGTGCCTTGCCGTCGGCGACGGGCGGGACTACGGGAAGTACGCCGGGAATCCGGTACTGACGGCGCAAGACCTCCCGGCGGGCTGTTCGCCGTTCGACTTCCGCGACCCGAAAATCTGGCGCGAGCCGGACGGAAGCTATCGCGCGGTGACAGTGACGCGCGCGCAGGACGGAAGCGGCGCGGTGTTGCTGTTCGAGAGCCGCGACGGCTTCGCGTGGGCCTTTAAGAGCGTACTGGAACGCTGTCAGAACCAGTACGGGAAAATGTGGGAGTGCCCGGACTTCTTCCCGCTGGACGGACAGCATGTGCTTTTAGTCAGCCCGATGGAAATGCGGCCTCTGGGCTTACAGTTCCACGCGGGTTACGGGGCTGTCTACTTCATAGGCCGCTACGACCCGGAAAGCGGCGCGTTTTCGCGGGAGAACGTCCAATCCATCGACTACGGTCTGGACTTCTACGCGACGCAGACGCTGGAAACCCCGGACGGACGCCGCGTCATGGTCGCTTGGATGCAGAACTGGGCAACTATGAACTGTCACCCGGAGGACGCCCGTTACCACGGCGAAATGACGGTGCCGCGGGAATTGTCCATCCGCGACAACTGCCTCATACAGAACCCCGTGCGGGAGTTGGAGCGCTACCGTACAGAGCCTGTCCTGTACCGGAATGTACTGGTGACGGAGGAAATCAGTCTGGAAGGCGTCCGGGGGCGCGTGCTGGATATGATACTCTCCATACGCCCGGCCTTCGAGAAGGGCTACCGCGAGTTCAAAGTGCGCGTAGCCAAGGACGGCGAACGCGAAACGAGTGTAAGCTACAAGCCAGACAGCGACGTAATTACGATTGACCGCAGTTGTTGCGGCGCGCCCTACGACATCGTGCATACGCGGACTTTCGCCGTCCGGGAGCGCAACGGCGAATTGAAACTCCGCCTCGTGATGGACAGGCACAGTCTGGAACTGTTCGTCAACGACGGCGAACAGGCGGCGTCGCTGTTGCTCCACACGCCCGACTCCGCCGACTGTATCAGCTTTGGGGCGGACGGGGGCGCGGTTTTGATGGATGTCGAGAAATACGGCCTTGCGGTGTCGTAATTCTCTTGTCCATATTGATTGTGATGGAAAGGGGAAGGTAAAAACTATGAAGGACAAGTTTCACAAGCGGCTTACGGCGTTGTGGCTTTCGCTTCTCATGCTTCTGTCCTGTGCCGTGCCCTACGGGTTCGCGGCGGAGACGGACGGCACGGAGGCGGAAGCGGTCGCGGAGATTTCCGCCGACGCGAGCGAAGAGGCCGGAATCGTATCGGACGCGGCGGCGGTAGAGGAGCCTGACGCAGCAGACGCCGTAGCGGCTGCCGGGGACGCCGGCGTAGTATCTGACGCGCCAGCGGTGGAAGCCAATACTGAGGACGCTGAAACACCGGAAGTAGAAACGGCTACCGTGGACGCCGTAGCGGTATCGGACACGGCGGCGGTCGAAGCGCCGGAAGAGGACGCGGTTGCTACCCTGTCCGACGTGGTCACGGGCCTGACCGACTTCAGCTCGTTCAATCACCCGGACCTGATTTCTATTGACACGGCGGCGCATACGGTCACGCTGGCCCCCACGGGTGGCGACCATTTCGTCGTCTACAACGGCCTCGACCACGTCGTCAACTCGTTCGTCTGGGAAGCGGACGTAGATTTCGCGGCGGGCGTGGAAATCAAATCCGCCGCGCTGTTGTTCGGATTCAAGTCCAAGGCCGCCCCCAACGGCTACTGGTACGGCGCGAATCTGGACACCACCCGCCTGAACAATCCGGACGCCTTCCGCGTGTTCGGGCCGAATGTTGACATCGGCGGTCGTGCGGACGGCGTGGACATCAACCGCACTTTGCACCTCAAAATCGACGTACACTCCAACGGCGCGTTTACGTACTACTACGGCAACGCAGGCGCGGAGGCGAGAACCGTTACCGGAACTATCGGCAGTTGGCGGGGCGGCTACATCGGCATTCTCACTTGGGAATCCGGCGCGACCTTCTCCAACATCACCTTTGAGGAGCGCGACGAGCCGATTATTGTCCCCGACTTCGGAACGGTTACGACAACCAGCGGGTTCCAGTACAACAACAACATCGCCAACGCGACGCTCTCCGACTTGCGCACGCAGGGCGGCACTTGGGAGGCCCGCTCGAACGGCCTCTACAGCAACGCCGTCGACATGGGCGACGCCTTCCTGTATTCTCAGACGACCGGGGGCAATTTCGTCTATTCCACGGACGTGACATTCCTCCGGGAGCAGGGCGCGGCAACTTTGATTTTCCGTAACGCCGACGCCAACGGACACGACGAGTGTTACGCCGCCAACATCGACGGCGGCTCTAAACGGTGTAAACTCTGGCGCTGGCAGGAGGGCATGGACAACCAGCTTTTCGGAGAGGTACAGTTCACCGGGAACGCCGCGAACAACGTTTACACATTGACAGTCGTCGCCATTGATACGTGGCTTTCGTTCTACGTCAACGGCGAACTGATTGGCAGTACCGGGGACTACCACAAACTCGGCGGCGCGGACTGGGGGCAGGATACCTACATCAGTTCGGGCACCTTCGGACTGCTCAACTGGAACGGCGAAATGGTATTCCAGAATACCAAGTACACGCCGATTGAAGGCACCTTTAATCCCTTGCTCTCCGACATTACGGTAACTTCCTCCGGCACGGTGGAGCAAAAAGGACAGTTCATCTCTACGGAACCGATTACCATTCAGTATGTCAAGAACAACGCCGAAACGGTGAATATCACCGCGACGCCCGTCGGCGAAAACACAAATATCAGGGTATACGGCCCGGACGGGACGGAGTACCCGGACGGCAGGAATATTCCGGTGGCGGTCGGCGCGAATTACATCGCCGTGGCGAGTTCCGTCACGAACGCCGACGGCACGACCGCCACTGTGACGTACCGCGTCAACGTACACCGCAGGCAGGCCGACGCCCTCTATTATAACGAGCCCTACCGCGGACAGTACCACTACTCCGTAAAGGACGGCTGGGCCAACGACCCCAACGGACTGGTCTACTTTAACGGGACGTATCACTTCTTCTACCAGTTCTACGACGACATCGAGTGGGGCCCCATGCACTGGGCGCACGTCACCAGTCCGGACTTGATTCACTGGACGGAACAGCCGATGGCCTTCTATCCGGACGCCAACGGTTCTATGTTCTCGGGCTGTATCGTCGCCGACGTGAACAATACTTCGGGACTGTTCAGCGGGAGCGGCGGCGGACTGGTCGCCCTGATTACCACGAACGGCAACGGACAGCGTATCAAAGTCGCCTACAGCACCGACGAGGGCCGGACGTGGACGAAAGTCAACAATATCGCGGCGGACTGGTCTCACGACCCGCTCTACAGCCGCGACTTCCGCGACCCGAAAGTGTTCCGCTGGGAAAACAAGTGGTTTATGGTTCTGGCGGGCGGCCCGCTCCGTATCTACTCCTCCGACAACCTGCTGGAATGGCAGTGCGAATCGACCTACGCGAACCTCCACACGGAGTGTCCGGATTTGTACCCGCTCCGCGCTGACGACGGCACGTTGAAATGGGTACTCTCCAGAGGCGGCAGGACGTACAAAGTCGGCGACTTGCGGCAAGTCGACGGAAAGTGGACGTTCGTCCCCGACGCGCCCTACGCTAACGAACCCGACAACGGAATCATGAACTTCGGCAGGGACTCCTACGCCGCCATGACGTACTACGTGCAGGATTTCGGCACCGCCGCGAATCCCACGCTCCCGGACATCATCGAAATCAACTGGATGAACACTTGGGACGACTACTGCCGCGACGTTGCGCGGAAAGTCGGGCAGAAGTTCAACGGGACGTTTAACCTGAATCTCAAACTTGGCCTGAAAAACGAGAACGGGAAGTACGTCCTGACGCAGACGCCGATACAGGCCTATGAGACGCTCCGGGGCACGCCGGCGGTCTCCCTGACGGGCGCGGCGGTCACGGCGAACAATACCCTGCTGTCGGGCTTCTCCGGCGACTGCTACGAAATCGTGTCGAAATTCTACCCCGGCACGGCGACGAGCGTCGGCTTTGATTTGCGCGTCGGCAACGGCGAAAAGACCGCCGTCCGCTACAACGTCGCGGAAGGACGCCTGAGCATTGACCGCAGTCAGTCCGGCATTCTCATCAGCAACCTCTTCGGACAGGTCAACAGTCAGGACGTGGCGCGGAATGCCGACGGAAGCGTAGACTTGCGCATATTCGTCGACCGCTCCAGCGTGGAGGTCTTCACGAAAGATTACACTGTCGCGGGCGCGAACCAGATTTTCCCGGGTATCTCCAGTCGCGGGGCGGCAGTCGTGGCGGAAGGCGGAAGCGCGACCGCCGACATCACAATCTACCCCATGAGCGGCACATGGACAGAGAGAATCGACAGCACTACCCCCATTGAGCTCATTTCCAACAGTAACAGCACGGTACGGGTCAATGTCGGCGACACGCTGAATTTCCGCGCGACGCTGGTACCCGTCAGCGCCCCGCAGAACATCAACTGGACTGTCAGCGACAACAGCGTGCTCTCCGTAAACGGGAGCGGAACCGGGAACGACTTCAGCGCAATCGTGCTGAGGCCCGGAGACGTGACTGTTACCGCGACCGCCGCCGCCAATCCGGCCCTGACGAAAACTTTCTCCGTCCATTCGAGCGTGAATAACTTTGACACGAACATTCCCTCGTTCACGGTCAACGGCGGAGAGTGGACTATCGACGACCAGACGCTGAGCGTCGAGAACCACTCCGCGAACCAGTTCTATATGTCCTCGGCGGCGGTGGGCCTCCGCGAGTACACGCTGGAAACCAACATCCGCTTTACGCGCGGCGCTATCAACATCTTCTTCGCCGCCGCGGGCGTCAACCCGTTCGACCCGCAGGCCTACGCGGTACAGTTCAACGACAGCAGTTCATTCCGTCTGTTCAACTTCGGCGGCAACGACATCACGCCTCCCACGGATATGGGCCAGCGCGTCAACGACGGACAGTTCCACAATGTCAAAATCCGCAAGACCGTCAACAGCGTCACCGTGTCGGTCGACAACGTGGAGAAGCTGAATTACACCTTCGATTCTGTCGAAAACTTCTTCAATGACGGCGCGTTTGTCGGTATCGGCCTGTGGGACGGCGCTCTGGACGTACAGACCTTCCGCGTGACGGAAAACGCCTCCAATCCTAGCCCCGGCGGCGAGAGCGGCGATAATACGCCCGGCACCCCGGGCAAAAAGAGCGGCTGTTACGTGGCGACATCGGTCTACGGCTCCTATGACTGCCCGGAGGTGTGGACGCTCCGCAGATTCCGCGACAACGTCCTCGCCGAAACGTGGTACGGACGCCTGTTTATCAAGCTGTACTACGCTGTCAGTCCCACGGCGGTTCGCCTCTTCGGCGACGCCGAATGGTTCCAGAACTTCTTCCGCGACAGGCTCAACGACATGGTCGCCGAACTTCAGGCCGACGGCTTTGAATCCACCCCCTACGACGATATTGCATGGTAATCCCATAGCGCAACCGCGCAAAGCATAATAAAACACTCCGGCGTGGGGATTTCCCGCGCCGGGGTGTTTTAGAGGCCGTATTCACAGAAAATTTCCATTTTGGGCGATTAGTTCCGGCGAAAGTTGCGCAAAGCGCGATTTCCGAAGAAAACCGTGGATTGCGTGTCGGCTGGGAAAACGCCTTGTCCCTGATTTTTGCAAAATTGTTGAAAATTGCAACTTTTAACGGATAAATAGGCGCAAAATCCCCTAAAAAGTGTGAATACATCCTCTTAAACGGTGTCGAACATCCCGAACCCCTGCGAGTTACGGGAACCCAGTCCGGTTTGATAGAGGAAGTCCAGCGCGTCGGGGCTCCCGCTTATCCGGAACTCCCCGTGCCACGCCGTAATGTAAATGCCCCGGCGGTACTGCGTCACGTACTTGCGCGGGCGCGCAATCCGTTCGACGGCGACGGGCGTCGCGGGTTCTGCCCCAAACGCGGCGTAATACTTGCGGCTGAAATTCTCGTTCAACAGCGCGGGAAAATCCCTGTCCTCCGGCGAGAGGAACAGGGTCTTTTTTTTCGCGCCGTCGTCGACGGTACGCGTCAGGCACAGCGGCGAACGCGTCCGGATACCGACGCGCCCCGCCTCAATGTGACGGTGACGGAGTTCGCACGAGGCCAGCGGCACGCGGTACGGGCCAATCGTGACGGCGCTTTCGGCGGCAAGCGCGCCGGAGAATACGCGGCAGAAGTCGGCCCCCGGACTGCGGATTTCCAGCGACAGCGGCCCCGGAAACGTAATGCGCCCGTCGCGGACGCGGTACGGGCCTTCCAGCGTACCGAATACGAAGAGCTTGTAGGCGCGGCGGTTGCGGGCATAGCCGTCGTCGTGGAGGAACGCGGAGAACTCCGGCGACGCCGACAGGACATGATAAATCATCCCCTGCAACGCGCTGTGATACGACAGCGGCAACGTCAGCGGTTTCGACAGCCCGAATGTTAATTTGAATTGCATACGACCTCCGTAATGAATCCCTCATAGGGAAGGTATGACATTTCGGCGGATACTTTACCGCTTC
>CAMHDB010000084.1 GCA_946183715.1 uncultured Oscillibacter sp. | reverse complement strand
CTCGCCCGTGGACTTGTCGCGCCTGCTGGGTCTCATGAACGAGCTGGACTTGCCGAGCGACGTAATCTACACGCTGGTCAACTACTGCGTGGAGCGCTACGCCGCGCGGCACGGGGCCGGACAGCGCCCGAAAATGTCGTCGATTGCATCGGAGGGCGCGCGCTGGTACCGGATGGGCATTACGACGCAGGCGGCGGCGGCGGAGTACCTCAAGCGCCTCGCCCGACAACAGGCCCATTACGCCGAATATATGCGCGCTCTGGAACTCGGCGACCGCCTCCCGGTCAGGCCGGAAGAAAAGTACCTGTCGGCTTGGCACAAGATGGGCTTCCCGCCGGAGACCGTCGCGCTGGCCTACGAAAAGACCGTCCTGAACTGCCGGGAGTTCAAATGGGACTACTGCAACGAGATTCTCAAGCGCTGGGACACCGAAGGATTGCACACCCCGGCGGAGGTCGAGAAGGACGACCGGCACGAAGCGAAGAAGTCCGGGAAGCGTCGGCACGAAGTGGGGAAGTATGCGCGGAAGTTGAAGGAGAAGCGGGCACGGGAGAAGCAGGACGCGGATTCCTGATTCCACGGAAGGGAGGGGCTGCCAATGGCCTACGATGAGGAGATTCTGCGCCGCGCCAAACAGCGCTTGGAGGCCGGACGCGCCAAACGCCGCGAGACACTCGAAAACCACCGCGAAAACGCGTACCGCCGCCAGCCGCGCCTGCGGGAAATCGACGCCGAACTCCGGCGAACGTCGGCGCGGGTACTCTCCGCCGCGCTCCGCCCGGGAGGCGACCCTCAACAGGCCGTCGAACAACTGCGCGAAAAGAATCTCGACCTTCAGGCGGAAAAAAAGTCCCTTCTCGCACAGCTCCGCCTCCCGCCCGACTACCTCAGCGGGAGCCCGGCCTGCCCGCTCTGTCAGGACACCGGATACGTCAACGAAAAAATGTGCCGCTGTCTGCGCAAGCTGTGCATGCAGGAACAGCAGAAGGAACTCTCCAAAATGCTCGACCTCGGCAACCAGAGTTTCGACAGTTTCTGCCTCCGCTGGTACTCCGACCGCACCGACCCGGAGGAAGGCGTCTTCCCGCGGGAGAATATGGAGGCCATTTACGAGGCCTGCCAGAAGTACGCGCGCAAGTTCGGCCCGGACAGCGGGAACCTGCTCTTTTTCGGCTCTACCGGACTTGGAAAGACGTTCCTTTCGGCGGCTATCGCGCGGGAAGTCAGCGCCTCCGGGTTCTCCGTCGTCTACGACACCGCCGCGCATATCTTTCAGCGCTTCGAGGCCGAAAAATTCGACCGCGAGGAGGACGCCGGACACGATGTCAGGCGCGTGTTGCGCTGTGATTTGCTGATTCTCGACGACCTCGGCACCGAACATTCCACGCCGTTCGTCAGGAGCGTACTGTACCGGATTGTCAACACCCGCCTGTTGGAGCGGCGCGCCACGATTCTGAGCACCAATCTGGAGCCGGAGGACATCGCGGAGCGCTACTCACCCCAGATTGCCTCCCGCATTGAGGGGGAGTACCAGATTTTTGAGTTTTTCGGGGAGGATATCCGCCAGCTCCGCAAGGAGTACGACGGGGAGCCCCCGTATTAAAGGATATCTCGAAAGGAGTTTTTACCATGGTCACACGTTCCGAAAACTGCCCCCGCCGCGACGAATGCCTCCGCAACGGCAAGGGCACCGTCAATATCAAAGACCTGACGAATAAAGAAGGCCTCTACGGGCACGGACGCCTCTTCGCCCACATCACCGTGGAGCCCGGACACTCCATCGGGTTCCACGACCACCAGCACGAGACCGAGTTCTTTTATATCATTCGCGGGGAGGCGCTCTTCAACGACAACGGGACGCCCGTCACCGTGCGGGCCGGGGATGTCTGCGCGACAGGCTACGGCGACAGCCACTCTATTGAGAACGTCTCCGACGCGCCCATGGAGATGGTCGCGCTGATTGTCATGGAATGATTCCGGCCCGTGGCGATGAGAAAGCAAATCTACCGCGTACTGTGGGCGGTATGCCTGTGTGTACTGTTGAGCGCCTGCGGCGACAGCTACCGGAGGCAGTTGGAGGAGGCGCACCTGCAAATGGAGCGGGGGCAGTACGACGCGGCGGTCTCGACCTACAGCGCGATTCTCGACAGGAACGCCCGCCGCGCCTCCGCCTACATGGGGCGCGGTAACGCCTACGCCGCCCTCGCCGACAGCGCCAAGCCCTACAGTACCGAACAAAATTCCTACCACCGCGCCGCCCTGCTCGACTATAAAAAGGCCTGCGAACTCGACAGCGGCCCGGAGGCCAAACGGACGCTTGTCAACTACTACCTGCGTCTCGGCGACGAGGCGCTGTCGGCGGCGCGGGACGACGGCGCGATGACCGACGCCTACAGTCACGAGATTGCGAGCAGCTACTATCAGGCGGCACTGGATTTAGACCCGTCCGGCGGCGCGGCCTACGGCAAAATGGTCTCGCTTCTGCTGGCGGAGGACAAGCCCGACGAGGCGGCGCAACTGTTGCAACGCGCGTTAGTCGTGGCGCGGGAGGCTACGCTCATCCGGGAATTGGAGGCCCTGCGCGACCGGCTCGACGAGAGCGCCGAACAGGCCCGCCGCGCCGACGCCATGGAAGTCCTTGCAAACGCCCCCTACTACGGCAACCGCGAAAACTGCCGCATGAGCGCCGCGCAAGCCGTCGCCTACGCCAAACTCCTCTCCGACGGCATTCGCGGGAAGTTCTACGGCTTCAGCGGCTACGGCAAGCCCCTCTACGAGAAGCCCGTATTCTGGGACGAGCCCTACGCCGTCCTCGGCTACGGCTCCTACGAGACCGACCGCGGTCGCGTGATTCTCGCCGACCTCGCCGGGGACGGCGTGCCCTATCTGTGCCTGTTCAGTACGCTGGTCGGCGGCGACTCCTTTGAGATTTACGGCTGGGTCGAAGGCGAAGCGAAACTCGTCGCCGGGGAGGAATCTTGGGGAGGACAGCAGAGCGGCACCCTGACGGAACTCCCCGACGGCACCGTCGCCCTCGTGGAAACCTCGACCAGCGTGAACCGTACTAACAGCGGACAGACGTTCCGCTTCCGGGAGGGCGGCGCGACCGTCACGGAAAGCTGGTACGAGGCCCGCG
Organism: uncultured Oscillibacter sp.; assembly: GCA_946183715.1. GTDB lineage: Bacteria > Bacillota > Clostridia > Oscillospirales > Oscillospiraceae > Oscillibacter. The sequence continues at coordinate 4,707 of CAMHDB010000084.1, read as the reverse complement.
AAAACGGCGCGGCTGTCGTCCGCGTCACGAGCGACGGCGTACAGGCGACCTACCCGCGCGGACAGTGGGCGCCGACAACGGGCGCCTCGCCGGAGTACCGGGAGTCCCCCTACGCGTCGTTCACGGATACGCTCTACGCGGCCTGTCCCCTGCGCGACATGGTCTCGTATCTCGACGCGTGGGCGGCGGCAGTCTCGGACGGGGCCGCCGAACGCGTCCCGGCGCCTCCCGAACATTCCGACCGGCACCGCATGGCCACGGCGCTGCTGCATAAACTTTTCGTGCTCGACCACCTGTCCATGGACACGGGCACCCGCCTGTGCTACGTCCGCCTGCTCGACCTCAACGGCGACGGCACCGACGAACTGTTCGCGGCGTTTTCGGGGGCGTACCGCGCGGAGAACGGCACGGAATCCCAGTTCGCGCTCTACGAATGGAAAGACGGCGCGTTGTCGGAATCCCCCGGCGGCACGGGGTTCGACGAACTCCGCCTCGCGCGCAGAAGGGCCGATAACGCCCGGGGCGTCGTGGGTATGGAGACCCGCGGCATGCTGACCCGCTACGCCTACACCTTCCTGAACGGCGGCGAGGACTTTCAGTCCGACAGCACAAAGACCCAGTACGAGATTTTAAAAAACGGACCGCCCGCCGCAATCGCGGAATCGGAATATGCGGTCTTGAAGGCGCAGTACGAGACGCTCGAGCGCCTCGTAGACTTCCAACTCCTCAGCGAAGACCGGAATTATGAGCGGGTCGTCGCGTCTCTGTACAATATGCGTAGCTGACGCGCGGGAGGATAGGAATATGGAAAAATTTTCAAAAGCGGCACGGAGCGGCGGAATCGCGGCGGCGTTCCTTCTTGCGTTCGCCCTTACGGCGTGGGCCGGGGCCGCCGATACCATCGCCCTCGATTCCCGGGGCGAAATCGGCGCGGGCTACGCCTCCGTGCTCTACGACAGTACCAACGGCCTCCCCACGTCCGAGGCCAACGACATCGTGCAGTCGCCGGACGGCTTCATCTGGATTGGCAGTTACGGCGGCCTGATTCGCTACGACAGCAATACCTTTCAGCGCTACGAGGGCGTGACGAGCGTCAAGTGCCTGTTCGTGGATTCCAGACAGCGCCTCTGGGTCGGCACCAACGACCACGGACTTTTCCTGCTGGAGGACGAAGCGTTTACGCCGTTCAACCGCGCGGAAAGCCTCCGCTCCTCGTTCGTACAGGCCATCGCGGAAGACCCCGACGGCAATATTTTCGTCGCCACGACCATGGGCGTGGACTACATCGACGCCTCCCTGACCGTCCGGCACGTCGACGACAACCGCCTGAATATGCAGTACGTCGCCGACCTGATACGGGGGGCCGACGGCGTCCTCTACGGCTCTACGAATACCGGCTCCTTTTTCTCCATACGGGACAGACGGGTATTGACCTTCCGGAACAGCGACGACCTCGGATTCCCGAACGCCGTCAACTCCATTTACCCGGACTTGGAGAACCCCGGCTTTGTGTTTCTGGGCACGCACGGCTCCGAAATCCTCTACGGCGACCTCTCCGCCGGACTGCCGGACATCGAGACCATTTCCATTGCTCCGTTGAAGACTATCCACGCCCTCAGATACGTCGGCGGAAGCGTGTGGCTCTGCGCGGAGAACGGTATCGGCTACCTCGACGCACAGCACAACTTCACACAAGTGCAGAATCTCCCCATGACGACGCAAGTCCACCGGATGATGGTCGACTATCAGGGGAATTTGTGGTTCGCGTCGACGCGACAGGGCGTCATGAAAATCGTGGAGAACCGCTTTACGGACTTGTTCCACGCGGCGGATATTGACCCGCTCGTCGTGAACAGTACCTGCATGTACCGGGGGGCGCTCTACGTCGGCACCGAAACCGGACTGCTGATTCTCGGCGACCAGTGCGAACGCATGGAGAACAGTCTGACGGAGGCGGCGCGGGGGTGCCGGATACGGAGTATCCGCCGTGACAGCCACGATATTTTATGGTTAGGCACCGCCAGCGCCAAGGGCCTCATGCGCTACGACGGCGCAACGGACAGCGTATCGAACTACACGGACGCGGACGGACTGCCCTCCCACCGTGCGCGGGTCATGCTGGAACTCTCCGGGGGCAACATGGCCGTGGCGACGAACGCGGGGGTGGCGATTCTCGAAAACGGGGAAGTGTCCGCCCTTTACGCCAGCGCGCAGGGCCTGAACAATCTGGAAATTCTGTGTTTAGAGGAAGGCCCGGACGGGAAACTCTACATGGGCAGTGACGGCGACGGAATCTACGTCGCCGACCCCGCGCACAGTAACGGCGTCACGCGCCTGACATTGGAACATGGATTGGAATCGGAAGTGATTCTCCGAATCAAGCGCGACGCCGCAGACCCCGAACTTTTCTGGATTATCACCAGTAACTCTATCGCGTGGATGAGGGACGAGCAAATCACAACCCTGCAGCATTTCCCGTATTCCAACAACTTCGACCTCTATTTCAGCGGAAACGGCATGGTCTGGGTTCTGAGCAGTAACGGAATTTACGTCTTACAGCGCGCTGAACTCCTCGCCGACCGGGAGAACATGGACTACACCCTGTTCGACACGGCCTGCGGACTGCCCAGCGTCGCGACCGCCAACTCCTACAGCTACCTTTCCGACGACGGCACGCTTTACATCGCGGGTTCCAAGGGCGTCAGCGCCGTGAATATCAACGGCGACACCGGCGACGACGAAATCATGATGTCCATTCCCTACCTGACGGCGGACGACCGCTGCATTCCCCTCCACGGGCAAAACGAGATTCACGTACCGCATGACTGTAAGCGCCTCGTCATTTACCCCCATGTCTTTACCTACTCCCTGAACAATCCGCACGTCGGATTCCGCCTTGAAGGCTTCGACGACACCTCCGTCACCATGACCAAGCGCGAACTCGGGCCTGTCGGCTATACCAACTTAGACGGCGGGACTTACCGCTTTCACCTCGCCATTCTCCACGAGAATACCGGGGAGGAAGCGCAGTCTCTCACGGTGACGATTATCAAGGACAAGGGACTTTATGAGCGTCTCTGGTTCCGTGCGCTGTGCGTACTCCTGCTGATAGCGCTGGCCTCCGGCGCGGTGACGCTCTATTTCCGCCGAAAGACCGCAATTCTGTTGAAGGAGAAGGAGAAAGTAAAGCAGCTTGTCCGGGAGATTACGGTTGTATTCGCGAAGTGTATCGACATGAAGGACGCCTACACGAGGGGCCATTCGGCCCGCGTGGCGGCCTACTCCGCCATGCTCGCGGAACAGATGGGCAAGAGTGTCGAGGAAGTCGACGACATCCGGAATATCGCGCTTCTGCACGATATCGGCAAAATCAGCATTCCCGACAACATCCTCAACAAGCCCGGACGCCTCACCGACGAGGAATTCGCCGTCATGAAAAGCCACTCCCAGCGCGGCTACGATATTCTGAAAGAAATCACGATTGCGCCCGACTTGGCCATTGGCGCGGGGTATCATCACGAGCGCCTCGACGGCAAGGGCTACCCGCGCGGACTGCAGGGGGACGAAATACCAGAAATCGCGCGTATTATCGCCGTCGCCGACACCTTCGACGCCATGTTCTCCACGCGCCCGTATCGAAAGAAAATGCGCCTCCGCGACGTGGTAGCGGAAATCCAGCGGTCGACCGGGACACAGCTCAGCCCCGAGGTCGTCAAGGCCTTCATGGAACTGGTCAACAAAGGGGCGTTCGGCGAACTCGAACCCCCCGACGAAACATAAAGTACAATACCGGCCCCCGCCGGAAAAAATCAGGAGGAACTTCCCATGCACAGTCCCAAGCCCGTATCCACGCTCAAAGAGTCGGTCTCGACGCGGCAGATTGCCAAGGCCGGACTTATCGCCGCCCTCTACGCCGTCCTGACGGTGTTCGTACCCGTCCCGCAGTACGGCGGGATTCAGTTCCGCGTCGCGGAGGCTATGACGGTTCTGCCGTTCCTGTTCCCGGAGGCCATTTTCGGCCTGACGGTCGGCTGTTTTATCGCGAATCTGTTCTCGCCGTTCCTGCTCGACTGCGTCATCGGCACGTCCGCCACGCTTCTGGCGGCCCTCTGGACTTCCCGCCTCAAAAATCCGTGGCTGGCGCCCATGCCGCCCGTCGTGTGCAACGCCGTGATTATCGGCGCGGAAATCGCGTGGTTCGCCGCGCAGGACGGCGAAAACTTCCTCCGCGCGTGGCTGTTCAACGGCTTTACGGTCGGCTTCGGCGAACTGCTCGCCTGTTACGTCCTCGGACTGCTCCTGTTGCGCGCGCTCCCGCGCCTGACGGGCGGACAAAAATAATGTACGTCTGCCACTACGCGTCCACGCTCGGCGCGCTGACATTGTGCTCCGACGGCGCGGCCCTGACGGGCCTCTACTTCGACGGACAGCGGCACTTTTTAGAAGGGTGCCCGGGGTCGTATGAGGAAGCGCCGCTTGCGGTCTTTGAACAGTCGGCGCGCTGGCTGGATGCCTATTTCGCCGGGGCTGCGCCGGACTTCACGCCGCCGCTCGCCCCGCACGGTACGCCTTTCCGGGAAAGGGTCTGGCAAGCGCTCCTCGACATCCTCTATGGGCAAACCGTCACCTACGGCGAACTCGCGCGGCGGCTGGGTACGTCGGCGCGGCCTGTCGGGGGCGCGGTCGGACTGAATCCCATCTCGATTG
>CAMHDB010000083.1 GCA_946183715.1 uncultured Oscillibacter sp. | reverse complement strand
AAGCTGGCGCCGGAGGAAATCGCGCCGTACTGCGCCGCGTGTTTCGTGATGTTGGTCGGCGCGGTCGTCTCGTTCCATATCGCCCGCCTTTTCCCGCCCGCCTGACGTTGAAAGGATGCGAAAAAATGTCGGGAGAAATCACTATCAAAGAGCGCGACTGGAAAGCGGAAATCCTTATGCTTGCGCTTGCGTTCGTCGTCGCGCTTGTATTCGCGTCGCTGGTGTTGCCGCTGTTCGACTTGCCGCCGATTGCAAGCGGCGCCCTCAGCGGCTTGGCGGCGTATGCCGCCGCCCGCGTCGGCTACGGGCGATTCCGTCCGGGCGGCGCCGTGCGGCGCATTGCGTGGGAGTTGACCGACGCCGCGCTTGTCCTCGACGGGCGCACGATTCCCCGCGACGCCATACGCGCCGCGCACTGCTGGCGCAACCGCGACGCCTTCGGGCATACGCTCCCCGGCTTGATTGTCAACATCGAGACGGGGCGGCGGAACGCGCTGTTGCGTTCGGCGGACGGCGGGGAGGAACTCGCAAGGCTGGTTCACGCGCTGGGCGGGAAAGTCCCGGCGGATTGAGAGGCGGAACTATGGCGCATATACAAGTATTGGACAATCATGTGGCGGAGCTCATCGCGGCGGGGGAGGTTGTCGAACGCCCCGCGAGCGTGGTCAAAGAGTTAGTGGAAAACGCAATCGACGCGCAAAGCACGGCTATTAGCGTATCCATACGGCGCGGCGGCATGGCGGAAATCACGGTCAGCGACAACGGAATAGGAATCGCCCCGGACGAGTTGCCGTCGGCGTTCCTGCGCCACGCGACAAGCAAAATCCGTTCCGCCGACGACCTCGGCGCCATCGGGACGCTCGGCTTTCGCGGGGAGGCTCTGGCGGCGATTTGCGCCGTCAGCCGCGTGGAAGTCCGGACGCGGGAGCGCGGCGCCGAAACCGGGGCGCGTTTGCAATTAGAGGGCGGCGTATGCGGCGGCGTTGAGGAGTGCGGGACGCCGGAGGGCACGATAATCGCCGCGCGCGATTTGTTCTACAACACCCCGGCGCGGCTGAAGTTCATGCGCAAGGACAGCGCGGAGACCGCCTCCATTAACGGCCTCATGCAACATCTGGCGCTCTCACACCCCGATATTGCTTTCCGCTTCGACAAGGACGGCGTGAACGCGTTCCGGACGCCCGGCGACGGAAATTTACTGTCGGCGATTTACGCGGCCTACGGGCGGGAATTTGTGCGTTCCCTGTTGCCGATAGAGGGGCGCGGCGGCGACATTGTGGTATCGGGCTTCGCCACGTCCCCGGCCTACGGACGGGGTTCCCGCGCCATGCAGATGTTTTTTTTGAACGGGCGCTTTATCAAGTCGCAACTGCTGACGGCGGCGTTAGAAGAGGCATACCGGAATCAGATGTTGAAGGGCAAATTTCCGGGCTGTGTGCTGTCCGTGACGATGCCCGCGCACATGGTCGACGTGAACGTACACCCCGCGAAAACGGAAGTCAAGTTCGCGCGGGAGCAAGACTTATTCCGGGCGGTCTACCACACGATTCTGGACGAGCTCAACGCGAAAGGCGGCCCCGTGACGCCGGACGCCGCGCCGTTTTTCCGGAGCATGGACGCGAAAACCTACCGTCAGGAGGCCGCCGCGAAATCTGACACTACGGGCGACACGGGCGCGAAAACCTACGCCGACACCACGGGCAGGGGCTGGGCGACGCTCAACCGCTTTTCGGACGCGGAGACAGTCCCCGTGGAGGCCGTCCGGGGGACGCTGAAGGCGTCCGACATCCCGGACATACTGGACATTCCGCCGGGACTGTTCCCGCCGGAGGCGTCCGACGTTGCCAGTACGCCGGAAGCGCTGGCGGAATTGTCGACAATTCCGCAACGGGACGCGCTCCCCGGACAACGCGACATTCTCCCCGAACCCCGTACCGCCCCGTGGCGCATTGCCGGGGAGGTGTTCGCGACTTACATCGTCTGCGAAACCATCTCCGGGGAACTCTACCTCATCGACAAGCACGCCGCACACGAGAGAATCCGCTTTGACCAGTTGCAGGCCGGGGACGTGCCGCCCATGCGGCAGGCCCTGTTACAGCCCGTCGCCGTGGAACTGTCGCGGGAGGACGCCGCGCTTCTGCTGGACAATCTGGAAACGCTGGAACAGCTCGGTTTTCTCTGCGAGAACTTCGGCGGGAATACTTTACTGGTACGCGAAATCCCGTCCGACATGGACGCCGGCGACATCACCGCGACGTTGGAGGAGTTGTCGGAGGACTTGCGCGCCGGACACAGTACGGAGGAGCGCAGGGAGGCGATGTACCGGACAATGGCGTGCAAATCGGCCATCCGGGGCGGAGAGGAGACTTCCCCCCGCGAATTGCGCGCGCTGGTCGACAAAGTACAGAGTGGGGAAATCCGCTACTGTCCGCACGGGCGGCCCGTCGCCGCGAAAATTTCAAAATTAGAGATTGAAAAACTCTTCAAAAGGGTATAAAATGCCGTGGCGTATGGCGGAGCGTGCATTTCAATTGCGCAATCTCTAGTTTTCGGGCCGCGCTGAAAATTTTTCCGGCGCGACCCCAAAAAAATCCGCCGATTTCGCGAAATATTCTCATGAAGTCTGTCCATACATATCACGCACGGAAAGGGGGCCCGTATGCCTGAGCCGATTGTCTGTGTCACGGGGCCGACCGGGTGCGGCAAGACCGCGCTGGGCGTCCTGCTGGCGGAACGTTTCAACGGGGAAGTGGTCTCCGCCGACTCCATGCAGATTTACCGGGGCATGTCCATCGGTTCCGCCGCGCCGACGCCCGGGGAAACACGGGGTATCCCCCATTACATGATTGCCGTCGCGGAGCCGTCGGAGTCGTGGTCGGTAGCGCGCTACGTCGAGGCCGCCGCGCCGATTGTCGACGATATTCTGTCCCGTGGGAAGCGTCCGTTTCTGGTGGGCGGCACGGGGCTTTGGATGGAAGCCCTTCTCCGTCAGGGCGGATTCGCGCCCGGGCGGAGCGGCGGCGAAGTCCGGCGCGAACTGGAAGCCGAATTACGCCGCGACGGAATCGGGCCGCTGTTGGCCCAACTGCGCGAAGTAGACCCCGACGCCGCCGCGCGGATTCACCCCGCCGACGAGAAGCGCGTACTCCGCGCGCTGGAGGTCTACCGGGAGACCGGGCGGACTATCACGGCGCACAATCTCGCCACGCGGGCCCTCCCGCCGCGCTACCGGGCCGTCTGGCTCGGACTGCGCTACAGCGACCGCGCGGAGATGAAAGCCGCCCTCGACCGCCGTGTAGACCGCATGATGGAGGCGGGCTTACTGGAAGAAGTCCGGGCGCTGTTGGGGCGCGTGCCGCGCGACGCCACCGCGCTGCAGGCTATCGGCTACAAGGAACTCCTGCCCGTACTGGACGGGGAAAAGACTTTACAGGAAGGCGTTGAGGAAGTGAAACTCCGCACCCGGCAGTACGCAAAGCGTCAACTGACGTGGTTCCGGCGCAATCCGGACTTGCACTGGCTGGAACGCCGGGAGGGGCAGGATTTTTCGGAGGTCGTCGACGCTTCGACAAATTTCCTCCGGGCGAATGGCGTATGCTAAAGGCCGCGGACAAAACTGTACTGTCCGCGTTCAGGGGCCGCGCGCCGCGCGGGCCAGCACACAGACAAAGGAGCGATAGATATGCAGAACAAGGCGAATTTACAGGAACTCTTCCTCATCCGCGCGCGGCGGGACAGGGTGCCCGTCACGATGTTCCTGATGAACGGGTTCCAGATGCGGGGAATCATCACGGGCTTCGACGCCTGCGCCGTGATTCTCGACAGCGAGGGCCGTCAGCAGATGATTTACAAGCACGCCATTTCCACCATCGCCCCGTCCCGGCCCATCGACCTGACGGAAGACCACGCTTTCCTGTAAGACGACCCGCGCCTACATCCCGGAGCGGCCACGCTCCGGACTTATGAACCTTACGAGTAAAGACAGAGAGGTGACAGGACATGAACACACGCCGCTGGGCCTTCCGTATCCTGTTGGGGCTTCTGGTGCTGTTGTCGTCCGCCTACTTCGGAATCCAGACCTACCGCTACTTCAACGACCCCTTTTCGACGACCGTCGTCTGGCTCTACCGCTTCGAGGAGAGCGTAGAACTCAACGGCGTTGTCGTCCGGGAGGAGGCCGCGCTTTCGGCGGACGACGGAACTTTCGTGCGTTCCGGACGCGGGGAGGGCGAGCGGGTGTCGGTCAACGGCACCGTCGCGCAGGTCTACGCCGACGAGGCCGCGCTGGGCATGCAGACGGAGACCGACGCCGTAGAGCGCCGTTTGGAACAGTTGCGCTACGCGCGGGACACCGCCACGGGCGCGGAGGTCTCGTCGCGGATGGACGGGGAGATTTTCGAGACGCTCCTGCAATACCGCGCCGCGCTGTCGGCAGACCGCCTCGACCGCGCCCGCGAACAGGGCGCGCAGTTGCGCACGATGATTTTGAAGCGCGACTACACCCCCGCCGACTTGGACAACCTCGACATGGAAATCGGCGAACTGGAAAGCGCGCTGGAATCCCTACAGAAACGCGCGGAGCGGGAAGTACGTAAAATCACGGCGACGCGCTCGGGGCTGTACTCGTCTGTCACGGACGGCTACGAGGCGATTCTGACGCCCGCCACACTCCCGCAATTGACGCCCTCAACTTTCGCGGCGCTTGACCCCGACGAACGCGCCATTTCCCCCGCCGGGAAGATGGTCTACGGCGATTACTGGTACTACGCCGCCGTACTGCCTATGGAGAGCGTGGAGGAACTGCGTACCCGCGCCGCGACGGCTTCGCTGATTCTGCGCTTCACGCGGGGCCTCGACCGGGATTTTCCGGTAGACCTCTACATGGTCGGCGGCGAGGAAAACGGGCGCGCCGTCGTCGTACTGCGCTGTAAGGAGTACCTGTCGGACGTGACCTTACTCCGCCGCCAGAAGGCGTCGCTTGTCTTCGGCAGTCGGGAGGGCTTGCGGGTGCCCCGCGAGGCGCTCCGGCTTCTCGACCCCGCCGACGAGGGCGGCGAAAAGCGGCAGGGCCTCTACTGCGTCATGGGCACGGAGGCCCGCTTCAAGCCCGTGGAGGTGTTCTACACCGGGGAGGACTTTCTTTTAGTCCGGGCCGCGCCGGAGGCGTCCGACATCCTCCGCCTCCGCGCCGGGGATGAGGTCATTGTACGCGCGCACGACCTCTACGACGGCAAAATCGTCAGCGGAATGAGCGACATGGCGCGCTGAGAGTAGAGAAAGAACAATAAGGAGTGGGAAACATGTCCATAGCGGAAAACATCGCGCTGGTTCGGGAGAGAATCGACGCCGCCGCCCGCGAGACGGGCCGGACGGGCCGCGACATTACGCTGGTGGGGGCCAGCAAGATGAACGGCGCCGCCGCGTGTCGGGAGGCCGTCGCGGCGGGAATCGACGCCCTCGGCGAGAACCGCGTGCAGGAAATGCGCGCGAAACTCTCCGAGCACGCCTACGACGGCGCGCCGCTTCACTTCATCGGCCACTTGCAGAGGAACAAAGTCCGGCAGGTCGTCGGGCAGGTCGCGCTGATACAGTCCGTGGGCTCGGAGGCCCTCCTGCTGGAAATCGAGAAGGCCGCCGCCGCGCTCAACCTCGTACAGCCGATTCTCTTAGAGGTCAATATCGCCGGGGAGGCCGCAAAGAGCGGTTTCGCCCCCGCTGAACTCTTCCGCGCGGCGGAACTGTCCCTGACTTTGCCCCATGTCCGGACGCGCGGCGTCATGACGATTCCCCCCTTTGACGCCGACAGACCCTCAACTTTGCGCTATTTTCGGGAAGTACGCGCTCTTTCTGTTGACATCAGGGAAAAATTGTTTCATAATGTGCCTATGGAACTTTCCATGGGCATGAGCGGCGACTACGAGGACGCCGTCCGCGCCGGGGCGACGATGGTCCGTGTGGGCACGGCCATTTTCGGCGCGCGCCATTATGATACAGGAGGGGCTCAGTCATGAACATCTTCGAGGAGCTGAAAAAGATTACTCACCCCTACGCCGACGAGGACGAGTACCCGGACGACTACGAGGATGAGGACACCGACACGCGCGGTCGCGGCTCCTATGAGGAACGCCGCCCCAGAGGCGAGGAACGCCGGGGCAAACTGGTCAGCATTCCCGCCACCACCGAGTTAAAGGTCATGCTGATGAAGCCGGAACGTTTCGAGAACGCCGTGGAAATCGCCGACCACCTGAAAGGCCGCCGCACGGTGGTTTTGAATCTGGAATCCACGCCCCGGGAGGAGGCCAAGCGCCTTCTGGACTTTCTCTCCGGCGTGACCTACGCCGGGGAGGGCAAAATCAAGAAAATTGCCGCCAACACGTACTTAATCACCCCCTACCATGTGGAAATCGAGGGGGACTTGATTGACGAACTGGAAAGCAGTGGCCTGTACTTCTGACCGACGAATCACCAATAAAGAGAGGAAGAACAAGCTATGCTCAAACCGCAGGAAATTTCCGGCCATACTTTCAACAAGGCCCTGTTCGGCGGGTACTCTGTCTCCGCCGTGGGAGAATTTCTGGAAGGCGTCTCCGAGGACTACGCCGCGCTCCAGAAGGAGAACGCGACGCTCAAAGCGAAACTCAAAGTCATGGTCGACAAAGTAGAGGAGTACCGCGCCACGGAGGAGGCCATGCGTTCGGCCCTGCTCGCCGCGCAGAGAACCGCCGAGGGAATCCTGAAAGACGCCGAGACGCGCCGCGACGAAATCCTCGCCAACGCCAGCGACGAGGCCCTCGCGCGCCGCGACGACTGCCGCCGCGAAGTGGCGGAGTTGGAGGAGCGTATGCGCCGGGCCCGCACGGAAATGGCGCGTTTCATCGCCTCCGGGCGGGAACTGTGCGCGCAGGAGCTGAAATTCCTCGAACAACTGCCCCAAATGCAGGTCAACGTGACGCTTCCGGAAGAGGACGACGCCGAAGCGCCGTCCGAACCCGACGCGGCGGAATCCGCGCCCCATCTGGAAGAACTCAAGTTTGGGCAGTCTCTCAAAAAGGACTAGTCGCGAAATCAGCCGGAAAAGCCGGGCAACTTCAGAAATGGGGTTGCCCGTTCTCCGGTTTGCCGCATTGCAAAGGAGGGGAGACCATGGAACAAATTCCCCGAACCCGTTTAGAGGAAATCCGACAGCGCTTCATCGAAGTCGGCATAGAGGCGTTGGACACCGGGGAGACGCTGGAACTGTTGCTTTATTACGTCTCCCCGCGCGCCGACAACCACGCCCGGGCGGAGGTCATTTTGAGAAAATACGATTCCCTGCGAAATGTCCTCTCCTCGTCCGTCAACCAGCTAAAGACCGTGGGCGGACTGAACGAGTCAACCGCCGTATTTCTCTCGCTTGTCGGGCAGACCGGGCGGCAAATGTTTCTCGAAAGCATGGAGAGCCGTCCGGGCGCGTTCGCGGCAGTCCCGGACATCGGACGCTACTTCATGGAACTGGTGCGCGGACAGCCCCGGGAGGCGTTCTACGAGCTCTGTCTTTCCGGGGACACCTTCCTTTCCTGCCGCGCGATATCGGAGGCCGGACAGGAAATGGTTCGTTCGGCCATTGAGGGCGCGCTGGAGTCGGCGGCGGACAACGTGGCAATCTGCCGCCGTCAGGCGGGGGGCCTCGCCACGCTCTCGGAGAACGACCGCGCACTGTCGCAGAGGTTCCGCGACGCGCTGGACATCATCCGGGTGTCGTTTCGCGACTACCTCGTCGTCGCTGACGACGACTTTGTGTCCCTGACAGAGACCGATTCCAAGAAGCGCCCGAAAAAGAATGGAGTGATTATCAGCTATGCCACGTTTTGAACTGGTTTCGGACTACCGCCTTTCCGGAGACCAGCCGGAAGCCGTCGACGCCCTCACGCAAGGCATCGAAAACGGCCTCCGGA
>CAMHDB010000082.1 GCA_946183715.1 uncultured Oscillibacter sp. | reverse complement strand
AGGTGCTTCTGGTACACGCGCAGCAGGCGGCGTATCTCGAAAAACAGTACCGGAGCCAGACTGAACAGTATCATATAAGACAGGAAGTCCACTTGCAACGCGTTCGCGGCGAACACAATCACCCAGACAATCCAGCACAGCGCGATATACCCCGCCGCGAATCGGCGCGAGTAGGCATACCGCAGGGCAAAGCGTATGAAGTCCATAACTATCTCCTCTCAATCCGGCGACAGCGGAACGCCCGTGCGTAATTCCCGCCACTGTTCTTTGGTAATGAGCAGTTGCCGGGGGCGCGAACCCTCGAACGCCCCGATATAGCCCCGGCGTTCCATCTGGTCTATCAGCCGCGACGCCCGGGAGTAGCCCAGTTTCAAGCGGCGCTGTAACATCGACGTGGACGCCTGTCCCGTTTCCAGCACCACGTCCACGGCGGCGGGTAACAACTCGTCCTGTTCCTCGACGGGTTCCGGCGCGGCCGCTTCCGGCTTGGCCTGCCCCGACACCGCCGCGTCAATCGTGGCCAGTACGTCGTCGTCGTAACGCGTCTCGCGCTCTCCCTTGACGAACGCCACAACCTTTTCGATTTCCTCCGGCGAGACGTAACAGCCCTGTACGCGTTTCTTCTCCCCGCCGAGCGGGGCGTAGAGCATATCGCCGTTGCCGACTAACTTTTCCGCGCCCGCGCTGTCGAGTATGATACGCGATTCCATCGCCGAGGCCACCGCGAACGCGATACGGCTGGGGATATTCGCCTTCATGAGGCCCGTAATGACATCGGCGGACGGGCGCTGTGTGGCGATTACGAGGTGCATGCCCGCCGCGCGGCCCATCTGCGCCACGCGCATGATCGACTCTTCGACTTCCTTCGCCGCCACCATCATCAAGTCGGCCAGCTCGTCAATCACGACCACCACGCTGGGCAACGGCGGGAGTTCCTCCTTCTTCAATAACAGTCTCTGGTACTCCGACAGCTTCTTGACGCCGTTTTCAGAAAAGGCCTTGTAACGGCGCATCATCTCCGTGACCGCCCACTGTAGCGCGCCCGCCGCCTTGCGCGGGTCGGTGACGACGGGAATCAACAAATGTGGAATGCCGTTATAGGGGGCGAGTTCGACCATCTTCGGGTCAATCATGATAAAGCGCAACTGTTCCGGCGAGGACTTGTACAGGAGGCTGATTATCATGGAGTTCGTACAGACCGACTTGCCAGAACCCGTCGTCCCGGCAATCAGGACGTGGGGCAATTCCTCAATAGCGCCCGTCACGATATCGCCGCTGATATCCTTACCCAGTGCGAATGTCGTGGCGGAACTCCGGCGCAGAAAGTCCGGCGACTCCACTACGTCGCGTAACAGTACGGGCGTCTTGACCGCGTTCGGCACCTCGATTCCGACGACCGATTTCCGGTTCTGAATCGGCGCGATTCTCACGCCGCTGCTCCCCAGCGACAGGGCGATATCGTCCGCGAGATTCATAATCTTACTGAGCTTCACGCCCTGTTCAAGGCGGAACTCGTAGCGCGTAATGGACGGCCCGCGCACCGCCTCCCCCGCCGAAACCGCGTTCACGTCGAAACTCGTCAGCGTCTCTTCTAAGCGCTTCGCGTTGCGCGCGAGTTCGGCCCTGTCCTCCCGCTGTCCCTGATTCGGATTCCTGACCAGAATCGACACCGGGGGCGACACGTAGTCCCCGGTATCATGTGACATCTCCCGCGAAATGTCGCGCGTGACGCTCCGCGCCGCCTCTTTGATACCGCTTTCCGCCTTTTTTGGCTTCGGCTTCGCTTTCTTTTCCTTCGGCGGCGGGGGCGGCGGTTCCGGTACGGCTTCCGGTTCCGGTTCGACTTCGACGGGTTTCTTTTCCGCCTTTTTGGGCGGGAGTTTCTTTACGGGCTTCTTCTTCGCCCTGACAGGTTCGGGTTCAGGCTCCGGCTCCTCGTAGGCCTCCGGCGCGCGGCGGAATCCGTCCAGCCAGCCCGACAGCCGCTCCCGAATCCCGGGGCCGCGCTCGTAGCCTGCCCCGATATCCGGCTCGTCGTCGGGGGAGTAGTCCGGGTAATCGTCCTCTAAGTAGCCGCGCGGGCGGCGCTCCCGGCGGATTTCCAAATGAGCGGACACCCAATAGAGGACAATCAGCAGGAGCACCAGCGCGACGAATTGCGAGAAGAACGCCCGGCACAATTCCGCCAGTCCGCCGGAGAGTACGCCGCCCGACGCCAGCGCCTGTCCGGTCGTCCAGAGACTTCGGAGGAGTTCCAGCAAGCCCTCGTTTTTCGTCAGGCTTGCGCCGGGGAGGAGCAAGTGTCCGAGCATGCCGAACAGGAACGGCAAAACCAGCGTACAGGCCACGGGGAGGAACACCGGACTGTCCTCCCGCCGCCAGAGAATCACGAACGCCAGCGGCAGGGCCACAAGCGACATCATGTAGCCGTAGCCGAACAGACCACGGAAAAGGGCGGATATCCAGCCGACGAGAATGCCGTCGGTGGGGGCCTTGGCGAATACGTTCGGGAGTGTCAGGAAGTCGCAGAGCGTCAGAATGGCGAGCGTGACAAGTCCGATTTCCCGCCCGTAGTCGTAGAACAGACGGGAGACCGATTCCCGCAACAGTTCCAGTACGGGCACTCTGTCGGCGTCGCGGACGGGCTTCCGTCGGACAGGAGGCCGTTTCGGCGCGGCCTTCCGGGGCGTCGCTTTCCGTACACCCTTCTTTTTCGTTGTACGGGTCGCCGGAGTTTTCTTTTTCGCGGCGGGCTTCCGCCTGACCGGAGTTTTTTTCTGTGTCGAGGCCGCCATATTTCACACACCCCCGCCGCTTTTGAGAAACATTCCGACGAGCGTCAGCGCGCCGACGGCCCAGCAGTAGACCGCGAACACGCCGAATTTCCCGCGCCGCGCAATCAGCGACAGTAACCGGATACACGCGTACCCCGCGACAGCCGCGACGAGTACGCCCAGCAGGTACAGCGGAATCTCCGCCGCGTCGACGCCGCTTTCCAGCGCGTCCTTGAGGCCGAGGAGGTTCGCGCCGAGAATCGCCGGAATCGACATCAGGAACGAGTAGCGCACGGCGAACGCGCGCTCGAACCCCGTCAGACACCCGACGGTAATCGTAGTGCCGGAGCGCGAAATCCCCGGGCACGTCGCCACGGCCTGCCCGACGCCTACAAGCAGCACGTCACGGAAAGAGGCGTCGCGCTCGTCCTTGCGTCCCGTCACGACATGGTCGCATAAGTAGAGCATGCAGCCCGTGAAAATCAGCGCGCCCGCCACGAAATAGAGGTTGTCGCCGAGACGCTCCACGGTGTCCTTGACGGGCAGAACCAGAAACAGCGGGAGGGTACCGACGAGAATCAGTAGGATGAGCCGCCGCGCGGGCGGGAGTGGATTCGGAGTGGCGCGGCGGGAGAGGTCGCGGACGCCCCGGAAAAGTTCGAGTAGCATGTCGCGAATGTCGTCCCGGTAGGCGACGAACACCGCCGCGAGTGTGCCGAGGTGTAAGAGCACGTCGAAAAACGCGGGAATGTCGGACGCGCCGTCCATGCCGAAAAGCTGTTCCGCGATAGCGAGGTGTCCGGACGAGGAGACCGGGAGAAATTCCGTCACGCCCTGCACGATGCCCAGCACCACGGACGAAAACAACGTCATAGAATCACGCTCCTGAAGGTTTGTCAAGGATACCAATATACCACGGCGAGCAGAAAAATTCCAGTCATATTTCGCGCCGCCCGAAAAAAGAGTATGCGCCCCCTCCGTCGCTTCGCGACACCTCCCCCGCATGGCGGGGACAGACCGCGAAACGACGGAGGGGTAGCGTGCCCTATTGAATGCGAAAACCGGCCTTCCTTGCGGATGGCCGGTTTCCTGATTGCGCGTCAGGCCGCTATCTGGCATGAGCGGCGCGGACATTGCGGACGGCGCTCGCCGTCGAATATGAACAGGTACAAAGTCTCGGCCTCGTCGTCTGGCGTGAATGCAAGGCTGTAGTCCTGCCCGTGGGCGGGCAGTTCCAGAATTTGCGTTGCCGGGGCGGCGTCCTCGTCAGAGTTTTCGCCCTCAAGGGTTTCGGCCTCCTCTTCCTCAATCGTGCCGTAGGCCATTCCAAGGAAGCGCCCCTCCCCGTCGTACATCGCGCACCACGCGAACAGGCCGTTCAGGTTCGCGCCCGAACCGCAATGCACCTGCGCCACGGCGGTCACGCCGTCTTCCGTCTGCCGGGGCGCGAAATAGTCAATATTGGAAACGTCGTCCTCGGGGTCTTCGCCCTCGCAGTGGAAGTGCTCCTCGTCCTCGATGATGGCAAACAGCGGGTCGTTGGGTACGCCGATATTGGGCAGTACGTCGCTGGCCCACTGCCGCGGGCCGCCGGAGTAGTACACGTCCCGGAGGATTCGCGCGTCCTGAAAGGCGAACGCCGCGACGCTCGTCACGCTCTCCGGGATGGAACAGGCGGAGCTGTTGCGCCCGGCGGGGTAATAGAGGATGTAAGTTTGGTCTTTGTTCATGAGCATACTGTTCATGGTGCAGTATGTTTGATTCTGCTCGTTGACGTTCACGGCAGCGAGGCCCGGACAGGACAGAAACGCGCAGTTGCCCACGCCCGACACGCTGGCAGGTAGCGCCACTTCCCGGAGTTGCGCGCACCTCGTCAGGGCGTAGTCGCCGAGAACTGTCAGGTTTTCCGTAAACGAAACGTCCGTCAGCGCCGTGCAGTCGGCGAGGACGTAGGCCCCGAGCGACGTATAGTGGGGGGACGCGTTCCGCGGCAACGGCTCCATGGTGAACGCGGTCAGGTTCGTACAGCCCCGGAAGGCCCATTCGCCGACGCTCGTCACGGAGGCCGGAATTGTAACCGCCGTCAGGGCGGTGCAGTTCAGGAAGGCGCGCCCGCCGATAGTCAGGAGCGTGTCGGGGAACGTGACGCTTGCCAGCGCGGCACAGCCGTTGAAGGCGTAATTGCCGATGGAAGTCGCCGCCGTCGCGGACAGGTTAATCTCCGTCAGCGCGGTGCAGTTGTAGAAGACGCGCGAATAGGCGCTGTCGCTGGAACCGATATTTTTCATGCTCGCGGGGAGTTGTACCGCCGTAAGGTTTTCGCAGTCATAGAAGGCGTAGTCGCCCAGATTGGTCACGCCCTCGGAGACAGTCGCCGTGAGAATCCGCGGGCGAAGGTCGGTAGTCTCCTCGCCGTCGCCGTAGGCCGCCCACGGCACGCTGTCGGCGCTCCGGTAGTCCCGCATGGTGCCCTTGCCGCTGATACGGAACTCCCCTTCTATGTTCAGAGACCACGAGACGTTGTTGCCAAGGGAGCCGCATTCGCCGCTGGCGACGACGTTGTCCTGCCGCATGTCGCCGAAGACGATGTTGGAGTTGGTCAGGCGGTAGTTGCCCGTGCCCATCACGAGCGCCGACCACTGCTGGCGGTTGCCGCCGTAGTTGACAGTGCCGACCGCGTTGCCGTCGTTGTCGCTCAGCCCGGTACACTCGTAGAACGCGTAGTCCCCGACGGTGGTCAGGCTGACGGGAATCGCGAGTTCGGACACGGCGCTGTAGGCGAAGGCGTACTCGCCGATTTCCTCCAGTCCGCCGTCCTCGACTGCCGGGAAAGTCACTTTGTTCAGCGTGGGACAGCTGTTGAAGGCGTAGTTGCCGATTCTCCGGACGCTCTCCGGGAGCGTGTATTCCGTCAAGCTCTTCTGGGCCGGGTACCAGACGAGCACAGTCTGCCCGTGGTCGAAGAGGATGCCGTCGGCGGCGGTGTAGGCGCTGTTCTCCTCGCTGACGGTAATGGCTGTCAGCGCGGCGCATTTGTAGAACACGCTCTCGCCGATATCCGTTACGCTCGCCGGAATATGGAACGTAGTCAGGGCGCAGAAGCCGAACGCGTTATCGCCGATACGCGTCACGCCTTCCGGGAGCGTGACGGTGGGCGTGGAGGGCGCTTCCGGGTAGGTAATGGAGGCGAGCGCGTCGCAGTGGTAAAAGGCCACGTCGCCGACGGACTCCAGACCCTGCGCAGGGAGCGTCACCGACGCCAAATTCGCACAGGACTGGAAGGCGTTCTTTCCGACGCTCGTGACGCCGTTTTGAATCACCACGGACGCGACCAGATTCAGATACGAATGCCACGGCACGTCGTCGGCGTTGTCGTAGTCGGCCATTTCGCCCGTGCCGCTGACGGTGAGCAGTCCGTCGCGGTCGAGCGTCCATGTGACATCGTTGCCGGTCTTGCCGCAGTCGCCGCTTGCAAGGACGCTCGCCGCCGTCGCCGGAAGCGCCAGCAGTCCCGCCAGCAGCGACAGAATCAAAAGTGTGACCAACAGTTTCCTTTTCACGGGTATACCTCCTTGTCGGCGGACAGCGGCTCTCCCTGCCGCGAATCTTCTCCGCCCCGGAAAATCGATGTTCCATCATGCCGCATGGTTCCGCCCTCCCGTGATTGCGTCGCTGTTGTCATGTGGTTCGGGCGCGGGGCAGACGCGCCCCGCACCCGCGCACGGTAAATTACTTTCTCAGGTGGGCAATGGCGGCCTGCGCGGCGGCGAGGCGCGCGATGGGTACCCGGAAGGGCGAGCAGGAGACGTAATCGAGGTCGGCGCGGTGGCAGAACTCGATAGAGGACGGGTCTCCGCCGTGTTCGCCGCAGACGCCCATGTGAATCTGCGGGTTGGTGTCGCGGCCCAGCCGGGCGGCCATCTCGACGAGCTTGCCGACGCCCGTCTGGTCGAGACGCGCGAACGGGTCGAACTCGTAGATTTTCTTCTCGTAGTAGGACGGGAGGAACTTCCCGGCGTCGTCGCGGGAGAAGCCCAGCGTCATTTGCGTCAGGTCGTTGGTGCCGAAGGAGAAGAAGTCGGCCTCCTTGGCAATCTGGTCGGCGGTGAGCGCGGCGCGCGGAATCTCAATCATGGTGCCGACGCGGTATTTCAGGTCGGTGCCGGATTCGGCGATGAGCTTGTCCGCCGTCTCGCAGACGATGTTCTTGACGTACTTGAACTCCTTCACGTCGCCGACGAGCGGAATCATGATTTCGGGTACCATGCTCCACGCGGGGTGGCGTTCGTGGACGGCCAGCGCGGCCTTGATGACGGCGCGGGTCTGCATGACGGCAATTTCCGGATAGGTAATCGCCAGACGGCACCCGCGGTGGCCCATCATGGGGTTGAACTCGTGCAGGGACGCGATAACCGCCTTGATGTCCTCGACGCTCTTGCCCATGTCTTTCGCCATGAACGCGATTTCTTCCTCGTCGGTCGGGACGAACTCGTGCAGGGGCGGGTCAAGGAAGCGAATCGTCACGGAGTGGTCTTCCATAGCCTCGTAAATGCCCTCGAAGTCGCTCTGCTGCATGGGTTCCAGTTTGGCCAGCGCCTTCTCGCGCTCCTCCTTGGTGTTGGAGCAAATCATTTCCCGCATGGCGGTAATGCGCTCCCCGCCAAAGAACATGTGTTCGGTACGGCAGAGGCCGACGCCCTCCGCGCCGAATTTACGCGCCTGCGCGGCGTCGTGCGGATTGTCGGCGTTGGCGCGCACTCTCAGGCGGCGGAAATGGTCGGCCCACGCCATGACGCGTCCGAACTCCCCGCCGATGTCGGCGTCAACGGTCGGGATTGCGCCGTCGTAGATATTGCCCGTGGAGCCGTCCAGAGAAATCCAGTCGCCCTCGTGGTACGTCTTTCCGGCGAGTGTGAACTGCTTGTTCTCCTCGTCCATCGTAATGGCACCGCAGCCCGACACACAACAGCGTCCCATACCGCGCGCCACAACCGCCGCGTGGGAAGTCATGCCGCCGCGCACCGTCAGCACGCCCTCGGCGGACTTCATGCCTTCAATGTCCTCGGGAGAGGTTTCCAGACGCACGAGCACGACCTGTTCGCCGCGCGCGGCCCATGCTTTCGCGTCCTCGGCGCTGAATACGATTTTGCCGCTTGCCGCGCCCGGGGACGCGCCCAGCGCCTTCCCGATGGGCTGTACTTTCTTGAGCACTTCGGCGTCGAACTGTGGGTGCAGGAGCGCGTCGAGGGAACGCGGCTCAATCATGGTCACGGCCTTCTGGCGGTCAATCATGCCCTCGTCGACGAGGTCACAGGCGATTTTC
>CAMHDB010000081.1 GCA_946183715.1 uncultured Oscillibacter sp. | reverse complement strand
CGGAGAACGTCATTTCCATCGTCGGCGCGGAGATTTTCACGAACGGCAACGCCTCCACGGCCTCCGGGGCACAAATCGTGTCGCCGATGGTGATATCGGGAATGCCGCTCATGGCAATGATATTCCCGGCGTCGCACGAGGCCACCTGTTTGCGCGACAGGCCCTCAAATTCGTAAATCGCCGTGGCCTTCGCCTTGCGCGACACCGCCTCCGGGTTGTGGTAGTTGCTTACCACCACCTCCATATTCTGCTTGAGCGTCCCGCGCTCAATGCGCCCGATGGCGATTCGCCCCACGAACTCGTTGTAGTCGATGGACGAGACCAACATCTGGAACGGCGCGTCGGTATCGGCCTCCGGCGCGGGGATGTACTCCAGAATCGTCTCGAACAGCGGCTTCAAGTCGGTGCCCTCCACGCGTGGGGAGTAGGACGCGGTTCCGTTGCGCCCGGAGCAGAAGAGCATGGGACTGTCCAACTGTTCGGGCGTGGCGTCCAAGTCCATGAGAAGTTCGAGAATTTCGTCAATGACTTCCGTCACGCGCTGGTCGGGGCGGTCAATCTTATTCAGTACGACGATGACGCGGTGCCCGAGTTCGAGTGCGCGGGAGAGTACGAAACGCGTCTGGGGCATGGGGCCCTCCGCCGCGTCGACGAGTAGAATGACGCCGTTGACCATCTTCAGGACGCGTTCGACTTCCCCGCCGAAATCGGCGTGGCCGGGGGTGTCGACGATGTTGATTTTGGTGTCGCCGTAGCGGACGGCGGTATTTTTGGCTAAAATCGTAATGCCGCGCTCCCGTTCGAGGTCGCCGGAATCGAGGACGCGTTCCACGACTTCCTGATTGGCCCTGTATACGCCGCCCTGTTTGAGCATTTCATCGACGAGTGTCGTCTTTCCGTGGTCTACGTGGGCGATAATCGCGACGTTTCTTAGATGTTCGTTCCGCATAGAATAGGCTCCGCTCCTAACGTCAGATAATTTTGTTTTGCGCGGGGTATTATAAACCTAAACGCGCGCGCTTGCAACCGCCTTGCGAAAATTTTTCCGCCTGTGTGCTTTGATGATTCGGCTTGCTAAATCATTTCCAGAATACCATGAAAAAAGGAACTATTTGCAACTTTCTCCACCTATGCTCACGCTATTCGACGAGTAAAAAGTACAAAGCGGAAACAATTGGCGACAAATTCAAAATGATGAAGCACACGGGCGGCAAATTTTCAAAGAAGTGGTGATGGAGGCCGCGCTCGTCGAACTGTGGCAGAGCCGGCACATTACCATCCTGCATGACGAGGCCGATGAAAAGGAATGGCGGCATGTGCTGTATAGGTGACAATCAGGGACTGGACGCATTCGCCGCCACTGTACATTGACATAATTTCACAGGAAACGCTCTTGACACGCCCTCCCCTTTTGGATAAAATACCAGTTACCAAGGAATTTCCGCCCCGGCGGGAATTACAGAGAAGAGAAAGGAAGACCTCCATGAACGAAAAGGAACTGAAAGTCTTGGCGGCCAATATCCGGCTGGAGACCTTAAAGGTCATCCACTCGCGCGGATTCGGCCATGTGGGCGGCTCCATGGACCTCGCCGAACTCATGGCCGTGCTCTACGGCGCGGTCATGAAGTTCGACCCCAAAAACCCCCGCTGGCCCGACCGTGACTGGCTCGTACTCTCCAAGGGCCACGCCGGGCCCGTCGCCTACGCCACGTTCGGCCTCATGGGCTTCTACCCGCTGGAGGAGGCCTACACCATCAACCAGCCCCACACCAAGTTCCCCAGCCACACCGACCGCAAACTGACCCCCGGCGTAGACCTCACCACGGGTTCCCTCGGACAGGGCGTCTCGACCGCCACCGGGGCCGCCCTCGGCAACAAAATCGACGGGCGTCAGAACCACGTCTTCTGCGTCATCGGCGACGGCGAGGCCGACGAGGGTCAAGTCTGGGAGGCCTTCCACTTCGCCTACGCCCATAAACTCGACAACATCATCTATTTCATCGACAAGAACGGCTACCAGTTGGACGGCTCCACGCGGGACATCCTCGACCACGGCGACATCGCCAAGAAAGCCGCCGGATTCGGCCTCTATACGCAGGAAATCGACGGCCACGACGTGACCGCCATCTATAACGCCATTCAGAACGCCTACGCGAAAAAGGGCGTACCGTCCTGTATCGTCCTCGACACCATCAAGGGCAAGGGCGCGACGTTCGCCGAACCCAAGCACGAGCATTCCTCACAGCCGAAAGAGGAACAGTGGCAGGAAGCGTTAGCCGCCGCCGAGAAGGCGTTCGCCGACGCCAAAAACGCCTGACGGGAAGGAGTAAGAGACATGAGCGTGAATTTGATTGGCAAGCACGAAAAAGACTCCCGCGCCGCCCGCGACGCCGTAGCCCTTACACTCGATTCCCTGATGGAGAAGGATTCCTCCATCTGCTACCTCGACTGTGACCTGATGGGCTGTATCAACACGAAGCGCCTGCAACAGCACTACCCCGAGCGGGCGTTTCAGGCGGGAATCGCGGAGGGCAACGCCGCCGGAATCGCGGCGGGCCTCGCCGCCACCGGGAAGAAGGTATTCTTTCACTCGTTCGGCACTTTCTCCTCCCGCCGCTGCTACGACCAGATTTACATGTCCGCCGCCTACGCCGGCCTCCCCGTACACGTCCTCTGCTCCGACCCCGGCGTGACTGCCGCCTTCAACGGCGGTACGCATATGCCGTTTGAGGACGCCGCGATGTACCTGTCCATTCCGGACGCCGTCGTGACCGACCCCTGCGACTACGAGCAACTCGCCTGTGTGACGTACCAGTTGCCGGGGATTACCAGCGGCGTCACCATGACGCGTTTCCCGCGCAAGGGTATTGTACGCGTCTACGGCGAAGGCAGTCAGTTTCCGATTGGCAAGGGCGTCACGCTCCACGAGACCGACAAGGACGTAGTGACGATTATCGCCTCCGGGCTGATGGTCGACGAGGCGCTCAAAGCATGGGAGGCCTTACAGGCCGAAGGCATTTCCGCGCGCGTGATTGACATGTTTACGTGGAAGCCCCTCGACACCGAACTGGTTATCAAGGCCGCGAAAGAGACGGGCGCGATAGTCACCGCCGAAAACCACAACGTCACTTGCGGACTGGGTTCGGTCGTGGCGAACTGCCTCGCGAAGAACTGCCCCACGCCGCAGGAGTTCGTAGGCGTACAGGACCTGTTCGGACAGGTCGGGCCGCAAGACTTCCTCATGGACGAATACGGCCTCCGGGCGGCGAATGTCGTCGAAGCCGTCAAGAAGGTACTCGCCCGCAAGTAAGCGATAGCGTACAACAACAGGGGCCGTCCCACACGGGGCGGCCTCTTGAGACTTTATTCCTCTTGTGTCCCGTGGAACGCGCGCCAGAGACTTTCGGCGGTGTCGCGCGGCACGACCTCCGACAACGCCTCCACATCCGCCGCGCGTATCGCCTTCATACTCCCGAACCGCTTCCGCAACGCCTCCCGGCGCTTCGGGCCGATTCCCGGTACTTTGTCCAGTTCTGATTGCAACGTACTCTTGCGGTGGCTCTCCCGGTGGAACGTAATCGCGAAACGGTGCGTCTCCTCCTGAATCCGCCCGACAAACGCGAATACCCCCGGCGCGGCGGCTATCCCGATTTCCTCGCCCGTGGGCGTCACTAACGCCCGTGTGCGGTGGCGGTCGTCCTTGACCATGCCGAATACGGGGATGTCCAGCCCGAACGCCTCCACGACTTCCCGGGCCGTCCGGGCGTGTACTTCCCCGCCGTCAATCAGAAACGCGTCGGGCAACGGCAAAAACTTCTCGTCGCCGTCGGCGGCGCGTTGCAGGCGACGCCGTAAGACTTCCCGCATGGAGGCGTAGTCGTCGGGGGCCGTGTCCAGCTCCTTGATATGGAAGCGGCGGTAAGCCGATTTCAATGGGCGCGTACCCTGATAAACCACCATCGACGCCACGATGTCACTTTTGCCGGTGTTCGAGATATCGTAGCTCTCCAGCCGTCCGGGCGGGGCGGGGAGATTCAGCATTTTCGTGAACAGTTCCAGCGTGTGCGCGACGCGCTCGGCCTCGGTCGTGACGCGTTGCGCCTCTTCGGCGGCGTTGCGCTGTGCCATACTGAGCAGGTCGGCGCGCTCGCCGCGCTTCGGGACATGTACCCGTACTTTGTGCCCGGCGCGGCGCGTCAGCGCGTCGGACAGTCCTTCGGTGTCGAGGGCGTCGAGGGGCAACAGGATTTCGTGCGGGAGTACGGCGCGCGGGAGGTAGTATTGCGACACCAGCGCCGAAAGCGTTTCCGCCTCCGATTCTTCGAGGGGTGTCTGGAAGAACGACGTTTCGCGGCCCGTGAGATTGCCGTTTTCCATGTGCAGTATCGCGCAACAGCTCTTCCCCTCGCCCATGCACAGGCCCCAGATATCCGTATCGGCGCACAGTCCGGCGATAACGTTTTGCTTCTTCGACAGCGCCTCAATGGCCCGGATACGGTCGCGGATTTGCGCGGCCTGTTCAAAGCGTAAGGCCTCGGCGGCGGCCTCCATGTCGGCGGTCAGCTCCTTGACGAGTTCTTTCGATTTCCCGTTCAGAAGCCGCGCGGCCTGCGCCATACGCCTCCGGTACTCGTCGCCGGACATCTCCGGGCGGCAGAAGGCGTCACAGCGGCCCATGTCGTAGTTGAGGCACGGACGCCCCGCGCCGATATCGCGCGGGAATTTCCGGCGGCAGGTCGGCAGGCGCAACGCCGACAGTACGGCGTCGAGGGCGGCGCGGGTCTCGCTCCGCCCCCCGAACGGCCCGAAATACTTCGCCCCGTCGTCGGCGTACTTGGAAACAATCGCAAAGCGCGGGTACTCCTCCGCGCTCATGCGCACAAACGGGTAGCCCTTGTCGTCTTTCAAGAGGATGTTGTAGCGGGGCATATGGCGCTTGATAAGGGAGTTTTCTAGCACGAGCGCCTCAAATTCACTGCTGACAATCACGGTGTCGAAACGGTCAATCTGCGACACCATGCGCCGTGTCTTTTCGGTATGCGCGGCGCTGTCCTGAAAATACTGGCTGACGCGGTTCTTGAGCTTCCGCGCCTTGCCGACATAGATAACTGTCCCGGTTCTGTCCATCATCAGGTACACCCCCGGCAACAGGGGCAGTTCGTTCGCCTTTTCCCGTAATTCGTCTTTCGTCATGTCGCGCCTCCCGATTGCGTTTGCCCCTATCATAGCCGCATTTGGCGCGTTTGTCAAAATTCATTTCCTGCGGGCCGGTCGCGACCGGAGCACTTGCCGCGCCGGAAAGCTGAAATTCAGTGAATTTGCCGCGCCGGAAATCCCCGGAAGCCTCCCCGTGTCGGCGGGGAGGGGCTGAGCGTTCGGTCACAAAAATTTTACACATATGTCATAGGCGACGGCCTGTCCTCATAGGATGTCGCACGGGGGGATTGGCATGGACGTGGATTTCATTTTCAAGATAGCGGCAATCGGCATTGTGGTTGCGGTATTGAATCAGCTGTTGATTCGTTCGGGGCGGGAGGAACAGGCCCTCATGACGACGCTCGCCGGACTGGTTGTCGTACTTATGATACTGGTACGGCGAATCAGCGACCTGTTTGAGCTCATCAAGAGCCTGTTCCGGTTCTAACGCCGTGGAACTGCTGGCGCGTGTGGCGATAGTGTGCGTGACGGGGGCCGTACTGGCGCTAGTCCTCCGGCAGGGCAGCCCCGTCGCCGGACTGCTCCTGACGCTGTGCGTCACGGTGGCTGTATTACTCTGCCTGTTGCGGGCGTCGGCGGAGCTGTTCGAGTTCTTACGGGAACTCGGCGCGCAAAGCGGACTGTCGGCGGCGGTGCTGACGCCGTTGTACAAGACAGTGGGAATCGCGCTGGTAGTGCGCGCGGGCGGGGCGCTGTGCCGCGACGCCGGGGAATCGGCGCTCGCTGGGGCCGTCGAGACCGCCGGGACACTCTGCGCCTTATTGACCGCCTTGCCGCTTCTGCGCGAAATGATGAGCATGCTTCTGAGACTGATGGAGTGACACGGCCCATAAACGGGAAGGGGCAAAGGAAAGCAGGGAGCGTATGAAAATGTGGCTTTGTATATTGTGCGCGGCGCTGTGCATGACTTGCGGGGCGGGGGCGGCGTCGCGGGAGTTGTCGGAGGCACTGCCGGAGGCCGCCGGATACCTCGACGGCGCGGAGACCTACGCCCCCGGCGATTTCCCCGGCGGCGTGGGGCGGATTCTGGAGGGTATCCGGAAACGGGCCGGGGGCGTCGTGCGGACGCGTAGCCGCGGGGCGGCGGCGGTACTGCTGTCGGTGATACTCTGCGCGGCGGCGCGGAGCGGATGCAGGGAGGACGAAAGCGCGGCGCTGTGCCTGTCGATGGCGGGGGCGCTGTCGGTAACGGCGCTCACGGCGGGAAGCCTCGAACAGTTAATAGGCCTCGGCTGGCGGACTATCGCGGAACTGAATACCTTCTCCAAGGCGCTCCTGCCGACACTCGCGGCGGCTGTCGCGGCGTCGGGGGCCGTCTCCACCGCGACGTTCCAGCAGGTCACGGCGCTTTTCCTCGTGCAAACTCTGCTCAACCTCATGGACAATCTTCTAATGCCACTGACGTATCTCTACATAGGACTGCTGACGGCGTCCTGTACGCTCCCGGGGAACTCGCTGGGCGTACTCGCCGACGGCCTCAAAAAGCTGATTACGTCCCTTTTGACGTGGGCGGTACTGGCCTTCACGGTGTACCTGTCGGTGTGCCGGATAGTCACGGGCAGCGCCGACGGGATGGCGCTCCGCGCCGTGCGGACTGCCGTCACGAATACGGTACCCGTCGTGGGCGGGATTCTGGCGCAGGTTTCGGAGTCGATGGTCGCGGGGGCCGGACTTCTCCGGAACAGTATCGGAATATTCGGCATGCTGGCGGTACTCTCGGCGTGCGCGTACCCGTTTCTCGAACTCGGCGTGCAGTACCTGTTATACAAGGCGGTGGCGGTACTGGCGGCGGCCACGGGGATGTCGGACCTGTGCCGCCTGATTGACGGCCTTGGCGCGGCGTTCGGGCTCGTCCTCGGCATGGCGGGCAGTTGCGCGCTGTTACTGTTCGTGGCAGTGCTGAGCTTTACGGCGGCGGTGTCGGCATGATGGACGCGGTGCGGCAGTGGCTGACTTCCGTCGTCCTGACTTCCTTCCTGATATCGCTGTTGCGGCTTCTGTTGCCGGAGGGCAGCCTGCGGAAAGCGGGCGCGTTCACGGGAAGCCTCGTACTGCTCACGGCGATAGTACGCCCTCTTGCGCGGCTGGAGCCCGACTGGCCCGACTGGAATCTGTCGGCCTACGAGAGCGCGATTGCGGAGCGTATGGACGAGCTCAGCGCCGGACAGGAGGACGCGTTCGCCGCACAGGTCGCCGAACGGACGGCGGAGGCGATTCGGGCGTATGCGCCGGGGGTATCGGCGCGGGTGACGGTGCGCGCACAGGACGGCGTGCCGCTTCCGTGGGCCGTGACGCTTTCCGGTACGCCCGAGGCGGGCTTGTCGGCGTGGCTTACAAACGCGCTGGACATTCCCCCGGAGCGGCAGTTCTGGACGGATTCCGCCCCGTGACGCGGGGAGGCGTCGCAAATGTTCGGGCTTGACAAGCGGCGCCCGGACGGGTAGACTGAACCGTGTCGCCGCAAGCGCACGGAAAGGACGGTCACTTATGCGCCGCTGTTTTGTATTCTCCGCCGCCGGGTTCGACGGCCTCCGCGAATCCCCGCGCTCCGGCGACTTCCTCGTCGCCGCCGACGCCGGATACCTGCTCTGTCAGAAAATCGGCCTTGCGCCCGACCTGCTCATCGGCGATTTCGACTCCATGTCCGAGCCGTCCGGCGCGGCCAATATCCCCCACGTCGAGCGCGTTCCCGTCATGAAGGACGATACCGACACCATGCTGGCACTCAAGGCCGGGCTGTCACGCGACTGTAACGAGTTCCACATCTACGGCGGCACGGGCGGAAAGCGTATGGACCACACTTTCGCGAATCTGCAAGGGCTCCTGTACCTCCGACGCCGCAGGGCGCGGGGCTTCCTCCCCGCCGGCTGCATCGATTATCCGGCCGATC
>CAMHDB010000080.1 GCA_946183715.1 uncultured Oscillibacter sp. | reverse complement strand
CTTTCTCTGGATGGATTCATAATACGCCGGACACAAAAAAGAACTGCCGCCGCAAAACGCGCCGCGCAGTTGAAAGTTAGGAGAATGAAAGCTATGGACATTGAAAGCGGAAGGGTCGTATCCCTGCCGGACACGGACGGGAGCTTTTCGGAAATCGCCCGTCTGGTTGACCTGTACGGCTCGGCTGTCATTGCGCTGAATGACAAGTCGCGTTATCTGGTTCTTGACCTGAATCGTGACGCCGATATGACAGAGGACGCTTCCAGTCAGGAGGTTCAGGAAATCTCCCGCCGTTTGATAAAGCGAAACCGGGCGGTTTATCAGGAGCTTGCCAAATGAAGCGGCTGACCAAAGAGCAGGTTTTGCGTCTCCACGAAGATTTGATTGAGGAGTTCGGCGGCATTTACGGCGTCCGGGACGAGGGGCTTTGGGAATCGGCTCTCTCCGCGCCGTTCCAGACATTCGACGGACAGGACTTATATCCAAGTGTCTTGGAAAAGGCCGGACGCTTGGGAACCAGTCTGGCCGTCCCAACCGATTTTTTAGAGGACAGCGCGTGATTCTCCCCGGTCCGAAACAACCCGAATAGAACCACTACCGGAGCAGCTTTCCCGCCCCTCCGGTAGTGTTGCGTAATTCCTGTTTTTGAGAGCTTTTCCGTCATTGACCAGAAAATATCAGCAAATTCCCAATATCTTCCTGTTTTGGGACAGCCCCTTTGTTTAGTCCGGAATCCAGTGGGCGTAAAGGGTCGTATCGCCCTCTACGCGGTTCGACTGGAAGTCCCACGGGATACCGTAGGCCTCGTCGGCGAACCAGCCGTCGAACGAATAGCCATTCCGTTCGGGGGGCGCGGGTTCCGCGACGGCCTCCCCGTAGCGTACCGACTGCGCCGGGACATCCGAGCCGCCGCGCGCGTCGAAGCGTACCGAGTAGCCCTCGCCCGACGCCGACCACAGGACGAGTAGCACCATGGCGGCGATTCCCGCCACGATGATGATATCGAGCGTCCGCACGGAGATTTTGACGTGACGGTACAGCCCGCGCAATTCCGGTTGTTCCGGGCGGTGTTCTTCCGGCATGGCTTACTTGCGGACGAGGTATTTCCGCATATCAATGGCGCAGGCCACCAGAATGACAAGGCCCTTGATAATGTAGAGGATGTTCTGGTCAACGGAGAGGAAGTTCAGGCCTGTGAAGATGATTTGCAACAGCAGAACGCCCGTAATAATGCCGCTGATTTTGCCGATACCGCCCACGAACGACACGCCGCCAATAACACACGCCGCGATTGCGTCGGCCTCGTAGTTGAAGCCGGTGTTGCCGTTGATGGAGGCGATACGCGCGCCCTCAAAGAATCCGGTGATGGAGTACATAATGCCAGCCATGACGAACACGAGAATAATCGTCCGCATGACGTTGACGCCGGACACGTTCGCGGCCTCCTCGTTGGAGCCGACCGCGAACATATTCTTTCCGAGCGTGGTCTTATTCCAGATGACCCACATAATCGCGGCGAGGATAATGGCATAGAGCACGTAGCGCGGAACGGCGACGGTGCCGATGGTAAACAGCGTCCCGGCCACGAGATTCCGGTAGCCTTCCGACAGGCTGGACAGCGTCTGCCCGTTGTTTTCGCCCATTTTCAGGTAAAGCAGAATCGTACCGTAGAGAATCAACTGCGTCGAGAGCGTGACAATATAGGGGTGGAGCTTGAATTTCGCCATGCAAAAGCCGTTGACAAAGCCAATCAGCGCGCCCACGGCGACGACAATCAGGATGACAAGCGGGAGAGGCTGTACGCCCATGCCCGGGAAAATCTTGTTGGCGGTCGTCAGCAGCGACCCGGCGATACAGGCCGCGAGGCCGACCGCGCGTCCGGCGGAGATGTCGGTGCCCGCCAGCACGATACAGCCCGCCACGCCCAGCGCTATCGGGAGGCGCGAGGCCGTCAGCGAGATGATATTCACGATGGAGGACAGCGAGACGAAACTCGGTACCCGAATGGCAATGAAGATAATCGCGAGTACAATGATAATGTACATCGCGTTATTGAACAGCATGTCCGTGACGTAACGCCGCTGGTCCTGCTTGCTGAGGGTCTTGTAGCGTTCCATTTCCGCGCGAATCTTGCGGAAGGGGCCCTTTTTCATCGTGGAATTGGGGGTAGTCGTTTGTTCTGCCACGTTGATTCCTCCTTAGACGTACTTGGCCGCGAGGGTCATAATTTCTTCCTGCGTCGCGGTTTTGGCGCTGACTTCCCCGGCCAGCCGCCCGCCCGACATGACCAGTATCCGGTCGCACACGCCAAGCAGTTCCGGCATTTCCGAGGACACCATCAGGACAGTTTTCCCCTGTTTGGCGAGGTCGATGATGAGCTGATAAATCTCGTACTTCGCGCCCACGTCAATACCGCGCGTCGGCTCGTCGAGTAACAGCACTTCCGGATTGGTCAACAGCCAGCGCCCCAGAATCACTTTCTGCTGATTGCCGCCCGACAGGGAGCGTATCTGCGTCGATTGGCTCGGCGTCTTAATCCGCATGGCCGATATTGCCCAGTCGGTGCTCTCCTCCATCTTCCGCTGATTGAGGAATCCGCCTTGCAGATAGTTCTTGAGACTGGAAATGACCGTGTTTTCCAGAATGGACAGTATGCCGAAAATGCCGGTTGCGCGGCGTTCCTCCGTCAGAAGCGCGTAGCCGTTCGCGACGGCCTCTTTGGTCGTGCGGTTGGGGGTGTCCTTGCCGTTCAGGGTGACGGTTCCGCTCTTTTTCGTGGCGGCCCCGAAAATCGTCTCTAATGTCTCGGTTCTGCCGGAGCCGTCGAGGCCCGCGAGGCCAAGGATTTCGCCCTTGTGCGCGTCGAATGATACGTCCCTCAGCGCCGAATACATGCCCGTCAGGCCCCGCACGGACAGCGACACTTCTTTACTGACTACGTTCTCTTTGGGCGGGAAACGGTTCGTCAGTTCGCGCCCGACCATGAGCTTTATAATTTTGTCCATCGTCATATTGGCGACGGGTTCGGTGGCGACCCATGTGCCGTCGCGCATGACGGTAATGTCGTCGGAAATGCGGAGAATCTCGTCCATCTTGTGGGAGATGTAGATAATGCCACAGCCCCGGTCGCGCAGCATATTGATAATGCGGAACAGGTGTTCTACTTCCTCTTCGGTGAGGGAGGAAGTCGGCTCGTCGAACACGATGATTTTCGAGTTGTACGAGACGGCCTTCGCGATTTCGACCATCTGCCGTTGCGATACGGGCATGGTCGACATAATCGTAGTCGGCTCTACGTGGATTCCGAGGTCGTCGAACACCGCCACGGTATCCTGATACATTTTCGTCTCCGAGACGAAAGGCCCGTTCATGGGGTAGCGCCCCAGCCAGATATTGTCCATGACGTTCCGTTTGAGGGCCTGATTCAATTCCTGATGAACCATAGCGACGCCGTTTTCGAGGGCGTCCTTGGAGTTCTTGAAGTTGATTTCCTTTCCCTCAAGGTAAATGTGCCCGCCGTCCTTGCTGTAGACGCCGAACAGGCACTTCATGAGGGTGGACTTCCCCGCGCCGTTCTCGCCCATGAGGGCGTGAACCGTCCCGGCCCGGACAGTCAGCGACACGCCGTCGAGCGCCTTGACGCCGGGGAACGACTTCGTTATGCCCTCCATGCGCAGAAGAACGTTTGGATTGTTAGACAAAAGATATCCCTCCTGTTATCGCGGAATGGGGACGGAGCGCCCCGGGAATCCGGGACACTCCGAGCTGTTCGGTGAGCGTTATTCTCCGGTGTAGACGGAGTAGGGGATATTGACGCGCCATGTACCCTCTAAATAGCTCGGGTCGATGCCGTCGAATTTGTCGTTGCCGTTCTGGAAATTCGTGATGATGGTCACAATCGCGTTGGCCATGCCTTCGGCGTCCTGCTTGATGGTGCCAATCATACTGCCGTTGTCGATGGCGGCGCGGGCGGCGTCGGTGGCGTCCACGCCGAATACGGGGATGACGGTCTTGCCGTCGGAGTTGTACCCGGCGTTCTGGAGCGCGGCAATCGCGCCGAGGGCCATTTCGTCGTTGTTGGCGATAACCAGCTCGACCATATTATTGTTGGCCTCCGAATACTGCGAGAGGATGGTCTGCATATAGTCGGTGGCGGCCTGAGCAGACCACGCGCCGTTCTGGTCTACCAGATAGCGGTTTGTATTCGTCTCGTCGTAGAATTTCAGGGCGGGCTTTCCGGCGGCGGTGAGAACCGCGTCGGCGTTCTCCTGCCCGTACTGCGTGCGGTAAATGGCCTCCTGATTCGCTTCGTCGCCCTTGAACATGACGTAGGAAATCACGCCGTCGCCGTTGAGGTCTACGGCGTCGTAGTTCTCGACGAGGTACTGGCCAATCATGTCGCCCTGCATTTTGCCGGCCTGCGTGTAGTCGGTGCCGACGAAAGCGCAGTTGTCGTAGCTGGAGACTACGGATTCCTCCACGGAGCGGTTGAAGAACACGACCGGGATATTCTGGGCCTTGGCCTTGTCCACGATATTCTGCGCGGCGTCGTTGGAGCCGGTGTCGACGAGGTTCACGGCGAGGATGGACGCGCCTTTGGCGATAGCGGTATCAATGGAGTCGGTCTGGGTGGTCTGAATGTTGTTGCCGTCGTAGTTGTTGAAGTTGACCCCGGCGGCGGCGAGCGCGGAATCCATCGCGGAGCGGACGCTGGACAGATACGTGTCGTTGAAGGTGTAGTAGAAAATGGAGACTTCCCCGGCGGGCTTGGAGCCGGAATCGTCGCCGCCGGACGCGGCGTCACCGCCGCCACCGCCGCAGGCGGCCAGCGACAGGGCCATGCACAGGGACAGCAAGAGCGCAAGGACTTTTTTCACATTCATGGGTGCTTTCCTCCAATCTGGATTGCGCCGGAGGCCTCCGGCGCGTTGTCGACATGATATCATATCTTTGCATGAAAGACAAGCGCCCCGGCGCAAGATTTTTGCGTAGTCCCGCCCCTCGTGACACCTCTCCCGCACGGCGGGGGAGGCAAAGAAACTGTCAGGCACGATAAAAAAGCCTCCTCCGTGTCAACGGGGCGGTGACCCGCAGGGCCGGAGAGGCAAACAGAATAGCTTGTCATATTACAGGCCGATGAGGTGTGCCGTAATGCGGGCGGTCATGCCCCAAATGACGCGCCCGCGCCAGTGCCATACGGGTACCTCCACGCGCCCGCGCGCCCACGGGTAATCGCGGGGTATCCCGAGCGCCTCGTAGGGGAAATCGTCGGGCGGGCGCGGAATCAGGTCGTAGGCGTAGCGTTCGGGCGGCGTCCGGCGCAGGTACGACACCGGGACGGTAAACGTCTCCGACACCTCCGCCGGGGACGCTTGCAAATGCCGCAGTCCGTCCGCGCTGACGTAGCCCGCGACGGGGTGCAACAGAAATCCGCGCTGGTTGCACAGGAAATCCAACTCCCCGAACGGCGTGACGCACGCGCGGGGAATCGACAGTTCCTCTTCGGTCTCGCGCAGGGCGCATTCCAGCGGCGTCTCGCCGGGTTCCATACGCCCGCCCGGGAAACAGACCTCCCCCGCCTGACGAATCCCGGCGGCCCGTACTTCGTAGAGTAACTCGGGGCCGCCGGGGCCGTCGAGAAGCGGACAGAGTACGGCATAGGCGCGGGCCGCGCCGAGAAGGCCCGGTTTGCGTCCGAGTAGACGCCGCCGCAGGGTGTCCATATCGTCGGTCATGCCGCCACCAGAAAACATTCGAGTACGAACACGACCGCGCAGCACGACACCGCTACCGGGAACAGTCCCGCGCCCGCCCACGCTAACAGTATCCCCAGCACGAGCGCGACGCCCCCCGCAACAGGGGAGCGCGTCGCCTCCACAATGGCCGGGAACGTCATGACGGAGAGCGTCACGTAGGGGACGTAATAGAGGAAGGAGCGCAGGAAGCGGTTTTGAATCCGTTTGCGGAGGAGCGTCAGGGGGAGTACGCGGATGGCGTAGCAGACCACGGCCATGACAGCCAGATAGAGCCAGATTTGATGTTTCATGATTGGGCCTCTTTCGTGTCGTCGTCGGGTACGGGGAACAGCGCCGCCGCCAGTCCGGACAGCAGGAGCGTCAACAGAATGGTGCGCGTGCCGCCGGACAGCGCCGGGAGCAGTCGCGACGCCGTAAAGGACGCCGCGAAGCTCAACAGCGCGAACAGTCCGACGACTTTGTCGCGTTTGGCGGGGGGCACGACGACGGCGATAAACATTCCGAACAGTGCCACGCTCAGCGCGCTGACGACGCGTCCCGGGAGCAGATTCCCGGCGATGACGCCGACTGCCGTACCCGTCGCCCATGACGGTATCGCCACGAGATAGGAGCCGTAGCAGTACCACGGGTCGAGGGGTTTCGGCTGTGCGACGGCGATACCAAACAGTTCGTCGGTGATGGAGTAGCCGACTAAGAGGCGGTGCCGTAACGGCGCGGCGGGGTCGAAACGCTGGCTAAGCGCGAAACTCATTAACAAGTAGCGCGCGTTGGCAATCAGTGTCACGAGGGCCATTTCGACGTAAGCGGCGTCGGCGGCGATAACGGTAATGGCGGCGTATTCCCCGGCGGAGGCCATGCCGAAAAAGCTCAAAAAGAAGCCCTGTACGGCGGATAGCCCGGCGTTACGGGCGGCGATTCCCAGCGAGAACGCTACCGCGAAATAGCCTAGGCCAATGGGCACGCCGTCGCGCGCGCCGTTCGCTAATGCGATTCTGTGTTTTTGTAACACGCGTTTCCCCCTATTCCGCCTGTTGCGACGGTTTTTCCGTGCCGCCGTCCATGCCAATATGATTGGCATGGATTGTCCTATTTTCCACGTCCTTTTTCATGGTATAGAGCATCATAATCAGCACAGCCGCGCTAAACATCAAAAAAGACAGCGTGGCAATAACGATAACCTCACTTCCCATATTCTGTCCTCCCTTTATTCCGCGTCATCCGAATGGAACGAAAGCCACTCCATATAGATTTGCGTACAAATACCTACTACCGCAATCGCAACCAGAAGCGCGACCGCCGCGCAAAGCAGATTGTCCGTTGTAACCGGACTTAAAGGCGCGTTTTCTCTCTGCGCAATATACAAACCGCCGAAGAACACGGAGGACAGAATACAGGCCCATATCATCAGATAGCGGACACAGTGACCGACAAAGTCCACGCTTCCGATAGTATCCCGAAGGATGGCGACGGCGAACCCGCAGGCGGTAATAAACAGGTCCGCCAGCACATCCTCCAAGGTGAAATCATACTCGAAAATCGCCGCGAGCATGAAAAGAATGATAATGGGCAGAAACGAGAGAATCAGCGTGTAGGCAATCCAGTTCATGACGCGATAGAAAACTGATTTCATCATCCCGGATTACCTTCTTACTCGTCGAGTTTGAGGACGGCGAGAAAAGCCTCTGTCGGAATCTGCACGCTTCCCAGACTGCGCATTTTCTTCTTGCCCTCTTTCTGTTTTTCGAGGAGTTTCTTCTTCCGGGTGATGTCGCCGCCGTAGCACTTGGCGAGTACGTCTTTTCGCATGGCCTTGACCGTCTCCCGCGCGATAATCCGCCCGCCGATAGCCGCCTGTATCGGGACTTCAAACAACTGCCGCGGAATATTCTCTTTCAGCTTTTCGCACAGCTTCCGCGCCCGGGCGTAGGCCTTGTCCTTGTGCGCGATAAAGCTCAGCGCGTCGACCTGTTCGCCGTTGACAAGCAGGTTGACTTTTACGAGTTCGCTCGGGCGGTACGTCGAAAGCTCGTAGTCGAGGGAGGCGTAGCCGCGCGTACTGGCTTTGAGGGTGTCGAAAAAGTCGTAGATAATCTCGTTGAGGGGCATTTCGTAGTGAAGCTCGACAAGGCGCGTATCAAGATATTGCATATCCTTGAACTGCCCGCGCCTGTCCTGACACATCGGCATAATAGCCCCCACGTAGTCGTTGGGCGTAATGATGGATACCTTTACATAGGGTTCCTCCGCGTGTTCGATGGACGCCGGGTCGGGGTAATTGTGGGGGTTGTCGACACGAACCGTGGTTCCGTCTGTTTTCGTGACTTCGTAGATGACAGAGGGCAATGTCGTCACGAGGTCTAG
>CAMHDB010000079.1 GCA_946183715.1 uncultured Oscillibacter sp. | reverse complement strand
AACTGCCCCCACCATATGCGCATTTACGCCAACCGCCCCCACTCCTACCGCGATTTGCCCGTCAGAATCGGCGAGATTGCGCACGACTTCCGCTTTGAGGCCTCCGGCGTGCTGAAAGGTATCGAACGGGGCCGCCACTTCTGCCAGAACGACGCCCACCTCTTTGTACGCCCGGAGCAGATTAAGGAAGAGTTCTCGAAAGTCTGCGACCTGATTTTCGACACCTACCGCGATTTCGGAATCACGGACTACCGCTGTGTGCTGTCGCTGCGCGACCCGGCGGACAAGGTCAAGTACCACGACGACGACGCCATGTGGAATCAGGCCGAAAGCGCCCTCCGGGAAGTCCTGACGGATTTGGGCATTGAGTTTACGGAGGAAATCGGCGAGGCGGCCTTCTACGGCCCGAAGCTGGATGTCAACGTCAGGCCCGCCGTGGGCGCGGAGTACACACTCTCGACCTGCCAACTGGACTTCTGCCTCCCGATGAAGTTCCAGTTGACCTACGTCGACACCGACGGCACCGAAAAGACCCCCGTCGTACTCCACCGCGCGATTCTCGGCTCCCTCGACCGCTTCATGGCCTACCTGATTGAGGAAACGATGGGGGCGTTCCCGACGTGGCTGGCCCCCGTACAGGCCAAGATTCTGCCCGTCACCGACCGCGCGCAGGAGTACGCCGAAGGCGTCCGGGCGCGTCTGGAATCGCTGGGTTTCCGGGCGGAGGTCGACGGGCGCAACGAGAAAATCGGGCGCAAAATCCGCGACGCCCAACTGGAAAAGGTACCCTACATGCTCATCGTCGGCGACCGCGACATGGAGAACAGTACCGTTTCCCCGCGCCACCGCTCCGGGGGCGACTTGGGCGCGATGCCGTTCGAGCAGTTCGCGGATATCCTCCGCGACGCCGTGGACAACCGGCGCTTGGACAACGCGCAAAGCAAATCATAACGCAGTCGGATTCCCGCCGCGCCGCGCGACGGGAATTTCCGTATTCTTCCACAGCATAAGCCGTTCCTGACAGCCGCATTTTTAATATATATGTAACATTTCACTGGCGGGCCTCTCCCCGTGGACACGGAAAGGCTTTCACGGAAAAATCGGCGCGAAAACGCCATGTTTTCAGACTTCCCCGCACGGCTGGGGCCGGTGTCGCAGAGCGGCGTAGGGGACAACGCGACTTTGCCAACGCATACGACAGCCGCCCTTTTCGATATTGAGGCTTGCATTCCGGGGCAATCGGTGCTATAATTTCAAACTATGCACCGTCATTCCGTTTGGACGCGTTTCCTTCTCCAAAAAATCGGGGGGCGTTTTTTTTGGAGCCATTCAGTCAATCTCCGTGCTCTTTTCATGGACTGTCATAAGGGGGATGAACCTATACTATGAAACTCCCGGTAGACGGCGGGCAAAATCACAAGCGGTATTTTCCTTTCAAACACTGGAAGCATTGGCAGGAAGTCGCCGCCCTGTTAGTGGGGTATGATTTTGTCGCGGCCTGTATCTCTTATTTTCTGGCGCTCCTGCTGCGCTTCGACATGAACTTTTCCCAGATTCCGGTGCAGTATCTGGATACCTGCCTCTACTCCATCCTGCCCTACGCGCTCTGCTGTGTCGTGGTGTTCTGGCTCCTCCGCCTCTACGGCAGCATCTGGCGCTTCGCAAGTTTCGTGGAACTCGCGCAGATATGCCTCGCCAACGGAATTACGATGGTCGTACAACTCTGCTGGACAAGTCTGTTTTTCGGCGTGAGAATGCCAATCTCCTACTATGTCTGGGGCGCGCTGTTCCAACTGGCCTTCACGCTGAGCATCCGCTTCAGCTACCGGATTCTGACCCTCGGGCGGCGGCGCCTGAAAAAGAACGTGGCGCAGTGCGAGCCGATTATGCTGGTGGGGGCCGGGAGCGCCGGACAGATGATACTCCGCGACATTCACCAGGGCGGGGGCGACGACGAGGACAACCGGGTCGTGTGCATTATCGACGACGACCCGAATACGTGGGGCCGCTTCATTGAGGGCGTCCCGGTGGCCGGGGGCCGCGACACGATTCCGGCCAACGTGGTCAAGTACGGAATCCGGAAAATTTTCATTGCCATTCCGAGCGCCTCCGTGTCGGACAAGAAGGAAATTCTCGACATCTGCATGGAAACCGGCTGCAAAGTCAAACAGCTTCCGAGCATTTATCAGATTGTACAGCAGAACGTCACGGTCGGCTCCATGCGCGATATCTCCATGGAGGACCTGCTGGGGCGTCCGCCCATACGGGTCGACCTCAACAACGTATTCCGCTTCCTGCAGGGAAAGACGATTCTCGTCACGGGCGGCGGCGGCTCCATCGGGAGCGAACTCTGCCGCCAGATTGCCGGACACCAGCCCGGAAAACTGATTATCTTCGACGTTTACGAGAACAACGCCTACGCCCTGCAACTCGAACTTCTGGAAAAGTACCCGGAACTCGACTTAGTCGTGCTGATTGGCTCCGTTCGCGACAGCCGGAAACTTTGCGCGCTCTTCTCGGAGTACCGCCCGGACGTGGTCTACCATGCGGCGGCGCACAAACACGTCCCGCTCATGGAGGACAGCCCCTGCGAGGCCGTCAAGAACAACGCGATTGGTACGTATAAAACCGCCTACGCCGCCATGCTCTACGGCTGCGAGCGCTTCGTGCTGATTTCCACGGACAAGGCCGTCAACCCGACGAATGTCATGGGCGCGAGCAAGCGCCTCTGCGAAATGATTATCCAGAGTTTCGACGCCGAAATCAAGGCCGGACGCGCGGCGAACCTCCCGCGACTCTTCACCCACGACAGCGCCGCCGACCACGGCCTCACCGACTTCGCGGACGCCTTCCGTCAGGCACATACGGAATACGTGGCGGTTCGCTTCGGGAATGTGCTGGGAAGCAACGGCTCCGTGGTGCCGATTTTCAAGGAACAGATTGAGAAGGGCGGCCCCGTCAAAGTCACGCACCCGGACATTATCCGCTACTTTATGACCATCCCGGAGGCGGTAAGCCTCGTTCTGCTGGCGGGTACATACGCCGACGGCGGCGAAATCTTCGTGCTGGACTTGGGGAGCCCCGTCAAAATCGACACGCTGGCCCGGAACCTCATCCGCCTGTCCGGCTACAAGCCCGATATCGACATCAAGATTGAGTATACGGGCCTCCGCCCCGGTGAGAAACTCTACGAGGAAATGCTCATGAAAGAAGAGGGCCTCAGAAAGACAGACAACAACCTCATCTTCATCAGCCGCCCGATTCAGTTCGAGACGGAACGCTTTTTCCGGCAGTTGCGGGAACTCATGGACGCGGCCTACGCCAACGTGGACGGCGCGGAAATCCGACGCCTGCTCATGGAGGCGGTGTCGACCTACCACCCCGCGGAAAAGCCGTCATGATTCCCGGCGGCCTGCGTGTGGGCCGCTGACTTTTTTCGGACTTCGTGACATCCCGCGTTGCGGGGCGACTTCCGTGCCGTGACATCTCCCCGCCTTGAACGCGTGGCCCGACGGAATCCGACAGGAAAGAGGTGTGCGTATGCCCGTAATTTCCGTGATAGTCCCTGTCTATCAGGGGGAGGCGCTGTTGCCGGGGTGCGTCGGGAGCGTACAGCGGCAGACTTTCGCCGACTGGGAACTGCTCTTAATTGACGATGGCTCTACGGACAACTCCCGGACTTTGTGCGAGGGCTACGCCGCCGGGGACGCGCGAATCCGGGCCCT
Organism: uncultured Oscillibacter sp.; assembly: GCA_946183715.1. Classification (GTDB taxonomy): domain Bacteria; phylum Bacillota; class Clostridia; order Oscillospirales; family Oscillospiraceae; genus Oscillibacter. Next base: position 4,511 of record CAMHDB010000079.1, on the reverse strand, counting down.
TGTACAGCCCCGGAATCTGGGCGTAAGCGCCGCACGCAACCGCGGACTTCGGGAGGCCCGCGGGGAATACGTGGCCTTTCTGGACGCCGACGACCGCTACGTGCCCGAAACGCTTTCGACGCTGTTGGGACTGTGTACGGAGAGCGGCGCGGAGAGTGCCGCTTGCGCACACTGGAACGTCACGCCGGAGGGCGCGGAGAGTGTCGAGACGCTCTTGCCGTCGGGTCTCTACGGCGCGGAGGAAATCCGGGCGCGTTTTCTGGTGCCGCTGTTCGGGGAACGCCTGCGCGCGCCGCTCATGAATGGCTTTATCTGGCGCTTCCTGTTCCGGAGCGAACAGATTCGCCGGAGCGGGGCGAAATTCGAGGGGCCGTATCTGGAGGACGAGCTGTTCCTGCTGGAATACTTCGGCGCGGCGCGCCCGGGCGAACGCCTCGCGGTCACGGAGACGCCGCTGTACCGCTACCTGCAAAACCCCGCTTCCGCCACGCGACACTATATGAAAGATATCATGAAGACGCTCGACGCCTACATGGAAGTCAAGGAAACGCTGGACGCGGAATACAATTTTCACGAGGAGTGTCCGCGCTGGCGGGAGAATACGCTGTGGGCAAATCTGCTGATTGCTATTGGGAACGAGTACGCGCCGGGAATCGGGAAGAGCTTCCGGGCGCGCCGGGAGACGGTACAGGAACTGTGCCGGCGTCCGGACATGGCGCGGGCCATCCGGGAGTACAAGCCCGCCGGCATGGGGCGCAATAAGGCTATGGTCGCGTTTCTGGTACGCCGCCGCCTGTTCCGCTTGCTGACGCTGTTGTACCGGGTGAAAAACCGGATGTAACACACAAAAGGAGACGTTTTATGACACTTTGGAGAGAAAGTCTGCTGTGCGGTCTGTATCTTGCTGTGCGGGAGGCCTACGGGCGGAGTACGGCGCGGCGGGTGCTGTACGCGTTCGGCAACTGGTGTGCGCGACAGGCTTCGGGCAGCCGTGTTTTGGCGGTACTGTCCCGGGAGGGGCGGCTGTCCGCCGAATGGGAGGACAGCCGCGTATGCCGGGTGTTGACGACCGCCGCCACGTTTCCGGGAAACCTCCTGCACCGCTGGTATTTGTCTTGGGAGGCCACGTTCGAGGACAGCTTTTTCGCCCGCCTCGCCTTCGACCTCGGCGACGGTACCGCAATCGCCGAAAGCTGGCTCATTATGCTGCTCTGGGTGATTCCCTTCATCTACTGGGACAACGCGTGGAGCTTACTGGCCTTCGCGTTCCTGCTCGTACTCTTCCACGCCGGGGCCATGCGACGGGAGGCCTTCCGGCTCGATATCCCGGATATCGGCGTGTACCCGGTCGCGTTCTTCTTCCTGATGGTCGCCGCCGCGCCGCTGTCCTACAGGCCCGATTTGTCGTGGCGCTTCCTCGGCTACCACCTCGCGGCGGTCGTGTGCCTACTCGTGACAGTCAGCGCGGTACGCGACGCCCGCGACTTGAAACGCCTCTGCGCCGGGGGCGCGTTCTGCGTGGCGGTCTCGTCGGTCTACGGCGTCGTACAGCGCATTCAGGGCGTTGAGGTCAATATCGCCTACGTCGACGCAAAGCTCAACCCCGACATGCCCGGGCGTGTACAATCCTATTTCGACAACCCGAACACATTCGGCGAATTTCTGGTCATGCTCCTGCCATTGACACTCGCCCTTGCCGTATGCTCGAACCGCAAGCGCGGCAAAGTCGCCGCCGCCGGGATATTCGCCGTGGGCGTCGCGGCCCTGCTCATGACGTACTCCCGCGCCGGTTGGGTCGGCTTCGCGCTGTCCGTGGGGCTGATGGTGCTGTACCTGCGCCCGGCGCTCATCCCCCCCCTGATTGCGCTGTGTGTCGTGGCGATTCCCTTCCTCCCGTCCGCCGTCTGGACGCGCATTCTGACCATTACCAATTTCAACGACACCACGACTTCCAGCCGCTTCCCGCTCTACGAGGCCGCGCTAAATCTTATCTGGCGCGCCCCCCTCGACGGCGCCGGACTTGGTTCCGATGTCGTGCGGCAGTATATCCGGGACTTCCGCCTGTATCACGGCTCCGCGCCGTTCGTACATGCCCACAACCTTTATCTACAGGTCGCCATTGAGACCGGGCTTGTCGGCGCGGCGGCGTTTCTGGCGTCGATTTTCGCCACCGTCAAGCGCGGCTTCCGGACTGTGCGCGGCGCGTCCGACGGCCCCGCGAAAGTCATGACCTGCGCGGCGGCCTCCGGACTGTGCGGAATCACGCTCTGCGGAATGGCCGACTACCCGTGGCACTACCCGCGCATTCAGGTGGTCTACTGGTTCCTGTTCGCTATGGTGCTGGCCGGCGTGAAAGTGTGCCGCGCGGAGGCCGAGTAATGGGAAAACTGTTCGTTTTAGAGGGACTGGACGGGAGCGGCAAGGCCACGCAGTCGAATTTACTGGCGCGGGCGCTGGACGCGCGGCGGGTGTCGTTCCCCGACTACGAAAGCGACTCCTCCGCGCTGGTGCGGATGTACCTTTCGGGGGCGTTCGGGACGCGCCCCGGCGACGTGAACGCCTACGCCGCGTCGAGCTTCTACGCCGTCGACCGCTACGCGAGTTACAAGCGCGATTGGGGCGCGTTCTACGGCGGCGGCGGTACCGTCGTCGCCGACCGCTACACCACTTCCAACGCCGTCCATCAGTGCTCCAAACTCCCCCGCGAACAGTGGGACGCCTTTCTGGACTGGCTGTTTACGTATGAGTACGACTTGCTCGGCCTCCCGTCTCCGGATACGGTGTTCTATTTGCGCGTGGAACCCGCCGTCAGCCTCCGGCTACTCCGCGCGCGCGGCGCGGCGTCGGACATCCACGAGCGCGACAGGGACTATCAGTCGCGCTCCCGCGAGGCCGCCGACTACTGCGCGGCGCGTTATGGCTGGGCGGTCGTGGAGTGTACGCGCGCCGGGGAATTACGGGGCGTCGGGGACATTCACGCGGAAATTTTGCGCCGCGCCGCGGAGGTCCAACCATGATAATCAATACGACGCTTTGCTATCTGGAACGCGGGGACGCGTATTTAATGTTACACCGTGTCAAAAAGGAACACGACGTGAACCGCGACAAGTGGGTCGGCGTGGGCGGCAAATTCGAGGACGGCGAAAGTCCCGAAGAGTGCCTCTTGCGGGAAGTATTCGAGGAAACCGGGCTGACGTTGACGGAGTACCGCTACCGGGGAATCGTGACGTTCGTCTCGGACCGCTGGCCGCCGGAGTTAATGCACCTGTTCACGGCGGCGGGCTGGACGGGCGTCCCGCACACCTGCGACGAGGGCGAATTGGAATGGATTGACAAGAAAGACCTGCTATCCCTGCCGATGTGGGCGGGGGACGCGCTGTTTCTGCGGCTCTTGGAGGAGGACGCCCCGTTTTTCTCCCTGAAACTGCGCTACGAGGGGGAACGGCTGGCCTACGCGGCCCTGAACGGAAAGCCGCTGACAGAAATCGGGGAGGATTGAGGAACGTATGGAAAAGGCGGAAAGCGTGGAAAAAAAGGTACTGTTGTTCGGCTTTGAGGACTTGCGGAGCATTCTGGCGGTACAAGGCGCGCTGGAACCGTTCAAGGCGGAACTGATTCCCGTCGCGAAAACGGACTACGGTAAGACGCTTTCGGAACTCGCGGGACTGGAGGAAGTTCCGCCGCTGGACGACGCGCAGCCCGTCGGTGGGGCGATTCCGGGACGCATGGCGGTACTGTGCGGGCTGGACGAGGAACTCGACGCGTTACTCCCGGCCCTCGTGGGCGCGGGCGCGGGGGAAACGTGTCTGAAGGCGGTGCTCACCCGCTACAACCGTACTTGGAGCGCGACGCGGCTGTACATGGAACTCTCGCGAGAACGCGCGGCCCTGAAATAGCGACGCCCTCTCGGCCTCCCCATCGTCGCGGGGAGGCCGCTTTTATGCTTTGCCAAGAATCTGTTGCGTGTCGGCATAACATTTTTGTAGGGAAATTTTCCAAAATATGGAATATCCGCCTATTCCGAAAATTTTCCGCCTGTGTGCTTCATCGTACACCAGTTTCCAACTTTTCTGGATAGGCCTCCAGTAAAAAGTTCAAAGATTCAGTCAGTTATGCGTAAGTTCGCAACATTTTGAGGTGCTAAAACTGCGGCTGTATTTTTGAGGGTTTAGGGGGCACCTCCCCATATGCACTAACTTAGGTTGTATTCTCACTGTTTTTACTAAAAAGTGCCGAATTATGCCATAAATTGTTCAGTATTTGCGATGACGTTTTCCGATTCCATAACCTTATTTTTAAGTGAACAGAACCGATTTCTTAACTGGAACAGATTCGGAATACAGGCGGACACCCGTTTCTGCCCTGGAATTTCCTTTTAGATTGTTCCGACGAGGAAAACAATCAGCAAATAGTTATAAATTAGCGCAAAACCGAGTGAAAAAGCCTGAATCTTTCTTAAGTTAGTGCATATGCGGTACAGGCCCTGTCCCCAAAGAAGGTCAACGGAGTAA
>CAMHDB010000078.1 GCA_946183715.1 uncultured Oscillibacter sp. | reverse complement strand
TGATTGACCTCGACGGCACCGCCAACAAGGAACGTCTCGGCGCCAACGCCATTCTGGGCGCGTCTCTGGCCGTCGCCAAGGCCGCCGCCGCCTCCCTCGGCCTGCCTCTGTACAACTATATCGGCGGCACGAACGCCAAGGCCCTCCCCGTGCCCATGATGAACATCCTCAACGGCGGCGCCCACGCCACCAACAACGTGGAGATTCAGGAATTTATGATTATGCCCGTCTCCGCGCCCTCCTTCAAGGAAGCTCTGCGCCGTTGCGCGGAAGTGTTCCACCAGCTCAAGAAGACCCTCAAAGAGAACGGCACGCCCGCCGCCGGCGTCGGCGACGAGGGCGGCTACGCCCCGAACCTCGGCTCCGACGAAGACGCCCTCAAGACCATCGTCAAGGCCATCAGCGAGGCCGGATACAAGCCCGGCGAGGACTTCTGCATTGCCATCGACGCCGCCTCCTCCGAGTGGCAGAAGGACGGACCCGAAAAGGGCTATCTCCAGCCGAAGTCGGGCCGCAAGATGACTTCCGACGACCTCGTCGCCATGTGGAAGGATTTCGCGGACAAGTACCCCATCATCTCCCTCGAGGACGGCATGGCCGAGGACGACTGGGAGGGCTGGAAGAAGCTCACCGACGCTATCGGCGACAAGGTTCAGCTCGTCGGCGACGACCTGTTCGTCACGAACGTCACGCGCCTGTCCACGGGCATTGAGAGGGGCGTCGCTAACTCCATCCTGATTAAGGTCAACCAGATTGGCACCCTCACCGAGACCCTCGACGCTATCCAGATGGCCAACCGCGCGGGCTATACCGCTATCGTGTCCCACCGCTCCGGCGAGACCGAGGACGCCACCATTGCCGATATCGCCGTCGCGCTCAACGCCGGACAGATTAAGACCGGTGCCCCGAGCCGTACCGACCGCGTGGCGAAGTACAACCAGCTCCTCCGTATCGAGGAAGAACTGGGCGACGTGGCGCAGTATCCGGGCCGCAAGGCGTTCTTCAACCTGAAGTAATCTACCATACAGCCTAACCGGGCCGGGGCGCGCAAGCGTTCCGGCCCCTTTTTTGAAAAAAGAGCTAGACACGGCGCGGAAAATCTGGTAAAATGTCAATTGAAAAGGAGGCGCAACTGTGGCAGATGTATTCATTAGCTATCACGAAAAAAGCTCCGGCGAGTTAGTCGAAAAAATCGCCAACACGTTGGAAGGCATGGGTGTTTCTTGTTGGTACGCCAAACGAAATTTACCGCCCGGTGGCAAATTTGCGGACTATATCCCAAAAGAAATCCGCTCCTGTAAGGTCTTTTTACTTGTCTTAAATGAGCACAGCAACCATTCTGAACACGTCAAAAGCGAGACAAATCTTGCTTTTCGACGTGTGAACAAGCAGGAGCAAATTACATTGGTTCCTTTCAAGGTAGACAACTGCATTCTAGATGATGATGTGGATTACTACCTTAGCCGCTTTCATATCACTGACGGAAGTCCGGCAGACGCGCAGAGTATTCAAAAATTGGCAAAGCAAATTTCACGTATTTTAGCTTCGGAAGCCCCACGCATACCGGAAGACAGCAAAACCACCGAATCACAGTCCACCATCCCAAGAACTAAGTTTGTGTTTTTAGGATGTGTGATATGTATGGTGATTTTGCTCGTATGGGTGATATCCCGTTTGATTCCACCGCCTCCGCCTGTGGAATGGTGGACGCTAGAGGGAAATCATCTCCTGATTCATTGCACGGGCGATATGCCAGATTATGGCCCCGCCGAATATAGTCCGGATAACGCCGCGCCTTGGTCGGAGAGCCGAACCCAAATTTCTGCTTTGCAGATTGCCGATAGTGTGACGGGAATCGGAAGCTATGCCTTTGAGCATTGCCCCTCTTTAGGCGGCGTCATTATCCCCGATACTGTGACCTATATTGGAGAGGGGGCGTTCTCAGATTGTACGGGCCTCATTAGCATCCACATTTCTAACAACGCGACCGACATCGGAGACAAGGCTTTCCAAGGTTGCACGTCTTTGCCTGTCGTCTATATTCCCGATAGCGTAACCGACATAGGTCACGGCGCTTTTGCAGATTGCGCGAGTTTGAAGGCAGTAAGCGTTCCAGAGACTACGGAAGTCGCTTCGGACGCCTTTCCGAATCCAGATATCATGGAAATCAGACCAGTCGGTGACAGCACATGGAAAATGGAGCCGGAAGAATTGTGGGGCATTGAGCCGGAAGAACTATGGAAAATTCAGCACGAACAATAAACGTAAACTCCCCCGGAGTTATCCGGGGGAGCTCTGTTTGCTGGGAATTACTCGTCAATCTCGGTGACGGCACCGGAGCCGACGGTACGTCCGCCCTCGCGGATGGCGAAGCGGAGGCCCTTTTCGATGGCAATCGGGGTAATGAGTTCGACGCTCATTTCCACGTTGTCGCCGGGCATGCACATTTCGGTACCCTCGGGCAAGGAGATGACGCCCGTCACGTCGGTGGTACGGAAATAGAACTGCGGACGGTAGTTGTTGAAGAACGGGGTATGGCGTCCGCCCTCGTCCTTGGTCAGCACGTAGACTTGGCCCTTGAACTTGGTGTGGGGGTGAATGGAGCCGGGTTTCGCGAGAACCTGACCGCGCTCGATTCCGGTACGCTCCACGCCGCGGAGGAGGCAACCCGCGTTGTCGCCGGCCTCGACGTAATCGAGGGTCTTGTGGAACATCTCCATAGAGGTGACGACGGTGGACTTCTTCTCGGTGGTGAGGCCCACGATGTCGACGGTCTCGCCGGCCTTGAGGCGTCCGCGCTCGACACGGCCCGTGGCGACGGTGCCGCGCCCGGAAATCGTGAACACGTCCTCGACGGGCATGAGGAACGGCAGGTCCTCTTTGCGGTCGGGGGTGGGGATATAGTCGTCAACGGCGTCGAGCAGTTCCTTAATGCAGGCGTACTCGGGGGCGTTGATGTCGGTGGACTCGGAAGTCAGGGCGTTGAGGGCGGAACCCTTGATGATGGGGATGTCGTCGCCGGGGAACTCGTACTTGCTGAGCAGTTCGCGGACTTCCATTTCGACGAGTTCGAGAAGCTCCTCGTCGTCGACTTGGTCGACCTTGTTCAGGAATACGACGATGGCGGGCACGCCGACCTGACGGGCGAGCAGGATGTGCTCACGGGTCTGGGCCATAGGGCCGTCGGAGGCGGCGATGACGAGTATCGCGCCGTCCATCTGCGCCGCGCCGGTAATCATGTTCTTGATATAGTCGGCGTGGCCCGGGCAGTCGACATGCGCGTAGTGGCGCTTGTCGGTCTCGTACTCGACGTGGGCGGTGTTGATGGTGATGCCGCGGGCCTTCTCCTCGGGGGCCTTGTCGATGCTGTCGTAGGCCTCGTACTTGGCCTTGCCTTGGAAGCTGAGCCACTTCGTAATGGCGGCGGTGAGGGTGGTCTTGCCGTGGTCAACGTGGCCGATGGTGCCGATGTTGACATGGGGTTTCGTTCTCTCGAACTTTTGCTTTGCCATTTGGATTTCCTCCTGTTCGGGTACAGTAACGAAAACGAGTTACTGTGTATTCTACCTGATTTTCCCGGGAAATGCAAGGGCTTTCTCAGCGGTGGCCGTGGGATTCCTCGATTTTCTCCCGGAGACTGCGCGGAAGCTCGGTGTAGTGGCTAGGCTCCATCGTGTACTGTCCGCGCCCTTGGGTACGGGAGCGCAAGTCGGTGGCGTAGCCGAACATTTCCGCGAGGGGTACGTTGGCGTCAATCTGCTGTGCCCCGGCGCGGGCCTCCAACTTGGTAATCTGTCCGCGGCGGGCGTTCAGGTCGCCGATAACGTCGCCCATATACTCGTCGGGCACGATGACGCTGACTTTCATGATGGGTTCCAGCAAAGTCGGGTCGGCCTTGCGACAGGCGTCCTTGAAGGCCATGGAACCGGCGATTTTGAAGGCCATTTCGGAGGAGTCGACTTCGTGGAAAGAGCCGTCGTAAAGCGTCACTTTCACGTCGACGACGGGGAACCCGGCGATTACTCCGGCGTTCATAGCGCCCTGTATGCCCGCGTCGACGGCGGGGATATACTCCTTGGGAATCGCGCCGCCGACAACCTCGTTGTGGAACTCGTAGCCCTTGCCGGGCTCGTTCGGCTCCACGCGGATTTTGACGTGTCCGTACTGCCCCTTGCCGCCCGTCTGCCGGGCGTACTTGGTCTCCTGTTCGACGGTGCGCTTGATGGTCTCCTTGTAGGCCACCTGCGGCGCGCCGACGTTCGCCTCGACTTTGAACTCGCGGAGAAGGCGGTCGACGATGATTTCAAGGTGCAACTCGCCCATTCCGGCGATAATCGTCTGCCCGGTCTCCTCGTCGGTGTACGTGCGGAACGTGGGGTCCTCCTCGGCCAGCTTCATCAGGCCGATGGTCATTTTCTCCTGTCCGGCCTTGGTCTTCGGCTCAATCGCGACGCGAATCACGGGTTCCGGAAACTCCATAGATTCCAGTATAATCGGGTGCTTCTCGTCACAGAGCGTGTCGCCCGTGGTGGTGCGCTTGAGGCCTACGGCGGCCTCGATGTCCCCGGCGTACACTTCCTCGATGTCCTCGCGGTGGTTGGCGTGCATTTGCAGAATGCGCCCCATGCGCTCCCGGATGTTCTTCGTGCTGTTGTAGACCGTGGCGCCGTTGTTGAGGTGCCCGGAGTAGACGCGGAAGAAGCACAGCCGCCCGACAAACGGGTCGGTCATGATTTTGAACGCCAGCGCGGAGAAAGGCGCGTCGTCGTTCGCTACGCGTTCCTCTTCTTTTTCGGTCTTGGGGTTGATACCGCGAATGGGCGGGATGTCGAGCGGGGAGGGCATATAGTCGACAATGGCGTCGAGGAGCTTCTGCACGCCCTTGTTGCGGTAGGACGTGCCGCAGGTGACGGGCACCATCTGGTTGGAGACCGTCGCGGCGCGGATTGCCGCACGGATACGGGCCGAATCGACGGCCTTGCCCTCCAGTACGTCCTCCATAATGCTGTCGTCCATCATGGACACGGCGTCGAGTAGCTTTTCGCGGTACTCGTCGGCGATTTTCTCCATCTCGACGGGTATCGGCTCGATACGCATATCTTTTCCGAGGTCGTCGTAGTACACATCGGCGTTCATTTCCACAAGGTCAATGATACCCCGGAAGGTGTCCTCCGCGCCGATTGGGAGCTGAATCGGAATCGCCGTGCATTTCAGGCGGTCGTGAACCATGCGCAGGACGTTGTAGAAGTCGGCGCCCATGATGTCCATTTTGTTGACGTAAATCATGCGCGGGACGCGGTAGGTGTCGGCCTGACGCCAGACGGTCTCCGACTGCGGCTCCACGCCGCCCTTGGCGCACAGCACGGTAACAGAACCGTCCAGCACCCGGAGGGAGCGCTCGACTTCTACGGTAAAGTCGACGTGTCCGGGCGTGTCGATGATGTTGATACGCGTCTGCGGGAACTGGTTGTCGCTGCCCGACCAGTAGCAGGTCGTCGCGGCGGAGGTAATCGTAATGCCGCGCTCCTGCTCCTGTGCCATCCAGTCCATAGTCGCCGTGCCGTCGTGGGTCTCGCCGATCTTGTAGTTGACGCCGGTATAAAACAGGATTCGTTCCGTGGTCGTGGTTTTTCCCGCGTCAATATGGGCCATAATGCCGATATTGCGGGTGTTTTCAAGCGATGTTTTTCTCATGGTCTCGTTTCATCCCCCGCAAGGGGGCCGGCGTTCCCGCACGGCGCGGAAACAATTCGATTACCAACGGAAATGCGCGAAGGCCTTGTTGGCCTCGGCGGTCTTGTGCATTTCGTCACGGCGGCGAACCGCGCCGCCCGTGTTGTTCGCGGCGTCCATGACTTCCCCGGCGAGGCGTTCGGCCATCGTCCGCTCACTGCGCGAGCGCGCGAACGAAGTCAGCCAGCGCAGGCCCAGCGTGGTACGCCGCGCGGGGCGTACTTCCATGGGTACCTGATAGTTCGCGCCGCCGACGCGGCGGGCCTTGACTTCCAGACTGGGCATGACGTTCTCCATGGCTTGGTTGAACACTTCCACGGGCTCCTTGCCCGTCTTGTCCTTGATTTCGTCGAAGGCCGCGTAGACGACTTTCTGTGCCACGCCCTTCTTGCCGTCGAGCATGACGCTGTTGATCAGACGCGTCACGAGGATGGAGCCGTAAACGGGGTCGGGTAAGATTTCGCGTTTGGGGACATTCCCTCTTCTTGGCACGTTGCTTCCCTCCATTCCTGTAAATTGCTTCCCCATGCTGGGGCAGGTACTCGAAAGGGGCGGGATACCCCTCCCGTATGCCGCCGAAGAGGGTTTGCCACGATATATGTCAAACCTTTCGGCATAGTTTCAGTTCGGTTGCGCGGGCTTACTTCTGCTTGGGCCGCTTGGCGCCGTACTTGGAACGGGCCTGCATACGGCCCTGTACGCCCTGCGTGTCGAGGGTTCCGCGGATGATGTGGTAGCGCACGCCGGGGAGGTCCTTGACACGTCCGCCGCGAATCATGACGACGGAGTGCTCCTGAAGGGAATGCCCCACGCCGGGGATATAGGCCGTGACTTCGTAGCCGTTCGTGAGGCGCACACGGGCGATTTTGCGCAACGCGGAGTTGGGCTTCTTGGGGGTTGCGGTACGAACCGCGGTGCATACGCCGCGCTTCTGCGGGGAGGGCAAATCGGTCGTGCGGGTCTTGAGGGTGTTCAGGCCGAACTGGAGCGCGGGAGACGTGGATTTGTACGTGGTCTTTTCGCGGCCCTTCCGGACGAGCTGGTTAAAGGTAGGCATAGCGTTTTACTCCTTTCTGTCGAAAATGGCGGGTACGCGGGTCGTACCCGCATAGGCTTTCAGGATAGCACACCGAAAAGTTGTTGTCAAGTGTTTTTTTGACATTTTCGCGCCCGTATGCGTTTGGCGGTTCTTGTCACGGCGCGGGGTTTGGCCCCTCCCCCTGCAACGTGGGAAGCAAAGGAGACTGTCGGGTGCAAAAAGCCTCCCCGTCTCAATGGGGAGGCCAGTAAAAGAGAGTTTATGCGCGTTTCGCGCCGGAGCGCTGGAAGAGTACCGCGCCCCCGACGGTCACAAGTCCGATAACGTCGGTCAGCGCGCCGGGAATCATCATGGCCAGTCCGCCCGCGACGAGTACCACGCGCAGGAGCGGGGGAATCGGGCGGTAGAGGTAGCCGTTGAGAGCCGCCGCGACCCCGAACAGTCCCGCCAGCGACGTGACGACTATCAGCGCAGCCTCTAACACGCCCTGTAGGCCCGCCACGTCTACTAATAGCATTGCCGGGTTGAGGGCGAAGATGTACGGCACAATAAACGCCGCGATTGCAAGGCGCGTCGCGTTGAAGGCGGTTTTCATAGGCGGGGCCTTGGCGATAGCGCTTCCGGCGTAGGCGGCGAGCGCGACGGGCGGCGTGATGTCGGCGACGATTCCGAAGTAGAACACGAAGAAGTGGGCCGCCATGCGCGGAATGCCGATTGCCGGATTGGTGAGAATCGGCGCGCACGTCGCCGCCATGATACAGTAATTCGCCGTCGTCGGGACGCCCATACCGAGCACGATACAGCACAGCATGGTCAGCACAAGAGCAATGAGCGGTTTCCCGCCCGATACGGACACAATCGCGGTAATGAGCCGCGAGGCCAGCCCTGTAGAAGTAATGCACCCGGCGACAATCCCCGCCATTGCGCACGCGACCGCGACCGTAATCGTGCCGCGCGCGCCCGCCTCCAGCGCGTCCACGAATTTGACGGCGGTCAGCTTCTCTTCCGGGTAGAATACGCCGTTCAGAAGGCCGACGACAATCGTCACAAGTATCGCAATCGCGGCGGAGTAGGCCATAGAGCGCGTGGACGTAGAGACGAGCCAGACAAGTACGACAAGCGGGAGTAGCAGGTAGAGCTTTTTGGCGAGCACGCGGAATTTCGGCAACTGGTCTTTCGGGATACCCTGTAGGCCGAGCTTGCGCGCCTCTAAGTGGACAGCAATATAAATTCCGGTAAAGTAGAGCACGGCGGGGAGAATCGCGGTCAGGGCGACTTTCGCGTAGCTGACGCCCATGTATTCGGCCATGAGGAACGCCGCCGCGCCCATGATGGGGGGCATGATCTGACCGCCCGTGGAGGCCGCCGCCTCGACGGCTCCGGCGAAATCGCCCTTGTATCCGGTGCGTTTCATCATGGGGATAGTGACGGAACCGGTTGTGACGGTGTTGCCGACGGAGGAACCCGACACCATGCCGCAGAGCGCCGACGAAATCACGGCGACTTTCGCGGGGCCTCCCGCCG
>CAMHDB010000077.1 GCA_946183715.1 uncultured Oscillibacter sp. | reverse complement strand
CAAGCCCGCGAAAGTCGAGCCGGAACCCGTGGAACAGCAGGACGAGTTGTTACCCGCCGCCGTGGACGTGGTTCTGGAGACCGGGCAGGCGTCCACGTCCATGTTACAGCGGCGCTTGAAACTAGGCTATTCGCGGGCGTCGCGGCTGATTGACCAGATGGAACGGCGCGGATATGTCGGGCCGTTCGAGGGTTCGCGCCCGCGGCAACTGCTCATCACGAAAGAGCAGTGGCAGGAATTGCGCGCGGGCGTTCCGCTGTCGCGGGACTGACACACGAGAGGAGACGGATTATGGATTTCATACGCTTTGCCTTGCAGTACGCCTACTCCCGCCGGTATCCGGCGCTGTATATCGCCCTCTGCTGGATTGTGTGGGCCATTGTCTTTGTGGTCAAGGGCCTTCCGGCGGTGTTCCTGTCCTACATGGTACTGTTCAGTCTGGCCCCGGTGCTGTTCTTCGAGATACGCCGCCTGTTGCGCGTCTACCAGAAGCGCCTTACGATGGGCGATATCACGGAACTGAACAGCGGAACCCTTGACGAACTGGCCACGAATTACCCGCCGGAGGAGAGTTTCGCCGACGAGGACTATCAGAACTTGTTACGGCGCTTTGTGGAGGCGTCGGAGGCGGAGGACGAGCCGGAACACGCCGGACTTGCGGAGTATTACGCGCGCTGGGCGAAAGAAATCAAGGAGCCTGTCAGCGCGATGGAACAGCTTCTTTTGACGGGCGATTCGCCGTTGGTACGGCGCATGTCGGTGGAGTTGCGGCATTTGGAGCAGTACGCGGAAATGGCGGTGGTGTACGCGCGGCTGGAGACCGCCCCCGGCTACGCGCTCCGCAAGTACGACCTTAGCGCGATTGTGCAGAAGAGCCTCCGGAAGTTCGCCGGGGAAACGATTGAGAAACAGATTTCCGTCGACTTTGAGCCCGTCCCGGTCATGGTTGTGACGGACGGGAAATGGCTGGCCTTCATGCTCGAACAGATTCTCGCCAATTCGTTCCGGTACACGTTTTCGGGGGGCGTGACAGTTTCCATCGAACGGGAGGCGGGCGCGCCGGAAGGTACTGAAGAATGGGAGACGGTATCGGACGGGAACGGAACCGGGGCGGGGCCGTTCCTGACGGTGCGCGACAGCGGGACGGGCATTTCGGAGGAAATTCTGAAGCACCTGTTAGACCCGAACCCTGTCGCGGAGGGGGACGAGGAGTCGCGGCGCGGATTAGGGCTGTACCTCTGCCGCCGAATCTGCGGCGACTTGGGTCACTCGATTTCCGTATGGTCAAAGCAGGGCGAGGGAACCTGCGTGCGGCTGGAACTGTCCATGGGACTGGCGTCCCCGGACGACGCGCCGGAGCCAGAACCCTCTCCCGACGCCGTAGAATGATACGGCACCTGCCCGCACGGCGCACAGGCGTTATACTCGTGAGCGCTGAAATTTGCCGCTTTCAGATTGCGCCCCGCTAATTGTGGGCTTTCCGGAAAGACGGGTGGCAAATCTTACAGCTCGTCAGTATAAGCTGATTTTGGAGCGATAAGTGATTTTATGACACTACCACGCCGACAGCTTCACGACCACTACGCCGTCAATCATGCGCACACTCCCCGCCGCAGGGAAGGCCGGCATTGCTTTCGCCAAGTCGGAGCGCACAACGCCCGATTCTTTGTCCCAGTTGAGCGGGTATTGCAGGTACTCCGTCAGGTAGCGCCCCATATTGTAAGTCGCGGCGTGGGCGTGCCAGAGGCCCGTCTGCGTCCGGAAGCCGTCGAAGGCCGCTAAAGGCGCGTCGAGGGGTTCGTTGTCGTCGAAGCGTCCGGCGAAGGCCACGCGGGTTTCGCCGGGGACGTAGCCCGGGACGCTCTCTATCCGGTCGACGATACGCGCCGCCAGTATGAGCGTCGACGTTTTCTCGAAGTCCTTCTTCATATAGGCCTGATTCGCGTAGACGACGTGGTGCCAGAGCAACAGCGACAGCAACACGCACACCGCGACGCGTTCGGCGGACGGATTCCGGCGCGGCGGGGCGTCGAGTAGGGACAGCGGCAGTAAATAGAACAGTTCCCGGGCGTAGGCGGTCAAGTCGTGCGCCTCCCCGGGCATGACGAACGCGACGGAGTAGAGCGCGGCGGGCAGGAGTGCCGCGAGGGCGAGTAGCAGGAGGCGGTTCGGGAGCGGGACGCGCCCGTTAGTGAGAGTACGGAGCAGACGCCAGAGCAGGAGCGCGAGTAGAGCGCCGTGTACGACGGGGCGCAGGGGGCCGAGTACGACGCCGGGGCGGAACAGAAACCCGAAAAAGGCGGAGTTCGCGGAGACCAAGCGTGCCAATAAGCCGAAGTCGCGGAGGGACACCACGTCGCGCGTTTGGGGAATCCGGGCGATTGTACGGAGGGCGGCCCAGAGGGCGGAATAGAGCAGGTAAGAGACAAGTATCAGCGTCAGGGCGCTGAGGCCGCGCGCGAGGACAGTCCGGAAGCGCCGCCCGTCGGAGGCGTCGCGCAGGAGCGCGAGGAGGCACAGCACCGCCGTCACGGTGACATAGGGCTGGTAGAGCGACAGCGACGCCAACAGCGGGAGTACGCCCAGCAGGGACAGCCGCCCGCCCCGCAGGAATAGGAAGGCGGCGGTCGCGGCGCAGAGCAGGGCGAGGGCGTATTCGTCCATACAGTAGACGTAGGTCGCGCCCGTGAGGCTGACGGAGACATTGGTGCAGAGCAGTCCGGCGGAAAGGGCGATTCCGGTCGGCGTCTGGATGGCCAATAAATCCGTGACCACGATTCCGGTCAGGCCCATCCAGAGCGTAAAGAGGAGGCCAATCAACCACGGCGCGGCGACGGGGCCTTTACAGGCCTCATAGACCGGAATCAGGAAGCGCCCGATTCCGGTATAGAAGCGGAAGCCGAACTCGGTGTAGTTGAAGTAGGAGACGGAATCGTGGGAAAAGAACTCGTTGGTAAACAGGAAGCCGTGCGCGGCGAAGGCGCAGAGCGCGGCGGACAGGAACGCCGTCAAGCGGCGTTGCGCGGAATCGGCGGGGGGCGGCAGGGCGTTTCGTCTGTCTGGCATGGGAATCTCCTGTCACAGCAGAAGCGCGGGCGACGTTTCCCGCGCTTCTGCTTGGTTATCCACGAAAATGTTGATTTTATTCGTCCACGAAAATTTGCAGTGTCACGGTCAATTCGCGGCTCGGGACAGTCAGGTAACTGCCCTTGTAGTACATCGCGCTGGAGGCGCCGCCGTCGAGGTTGAAGGCGTCGACACAGCCGAGTTCCAGCGACAGCTCGCGCATTTGCTGAATGGTCGCCCCGGCGGGGACGGAAATCAGCAGCAGCTTTCCGTCGGCGTCGACGCCGATGGCGGTACGCGACGAGGAAGCGGTCGTAAAGCGCGACTCCGTGAAGCCGGCCTCCAATTCCGTGACGGTCTCGCCGTCCTTGACGAGGCGCGGCGCGCCGGAGACCATTTCGCGCACGCCGTCGAGTACGAAGCCCTCCTCGTCGGCGACACGGAGGTAGTATTCCGTGGAAATCGGGGAGCCCTTCTGCGGGATGCGGAAATAGGGCGTGGAGGAGTAGCCGCCGCCCATGTAGACGACGTAGCCTTCCGGCGGAATCTTGATGGCCGCGCCCGCGCTGACGGAGTAAAATTCGGTGATAACGCCTTGGTCGGCAGTCAAAGCCCAGCCGCCGTTTTTCATCGTGACTTGGTCTCCGTAGGCGGGCGTATAGAGCACGGAGGCGCTGTCGTCCTGCTCGGCGGTGTTGATTTCGTACACCGACCACTCGTCGTCGCCGGAAGTCAGGCGCGTGAATACGGCGGGGCGGCCCACGTAGATTGTCCCGTCGTCGGTGAAGCCGACGGACGAGAGGCCGGAGTTGCCGAACAGGAACTCCCCGCCCGACATGACGTGGCCTATCGGCGACTGGAAGTCGCTGTAGGAATTGAAGAAGTTGCCGTTGACGACCGCCACGGCCCCGCCGGAATTTTGCACGATTTTCGTAAAGGACGCCGTGTGCCCGAGCCGGTTGTCGACGAGCGCGGTCTTGACGCGCACTTTCGGGTTACGGGTGTTGACCGTCAGGACGTGCGCGGTGACAAGTCCCTCCGACGTGCGGACGCTCTTTTTCTCGTATTCGACAGTGGAATCGGCGTCGGCGGGGGCCTCCCACGGCATGGCGGGGAGAGCGGGCTGTCCGGAATTGGGCAGAACCCCGGCGCTGCGGCCTTCTTCCGCCGTGAATACGCCCTTTTCCAGCAGGACTTGCGCGAGGGTGGTTTCGCCGCCCTTGACCGGAGCGGTCAAGGCGCGATAGCTCAAGTCCACCATGTCGCCGCGGTTGAGGCCGTTGGCGTTCATGGACGCGGCGTCGTCGGCGGACAGGATTCCCAGCGAGGACGCGAACGACGAGATTTCCGCCCACGTATAGTCGCCGTCGGCCTCACTGTAGCCCATCGCGCGGAGCAGGAACGCGAGGTAGGCGTTGGCGGAGAGGGTCGCCCCGGGCGTGAACGTGGAGTCGGTCGTGCCGTTGGTCACGCCGTGGTTGTAGGCGTAGGACACGTAGGCCTCCCCGTCGCCGGAGACATCGGTAAAGGGGGAATCAATGGGGGCGGAAAGGGCTTCTTCCTCTTCTCCGAGGAAACGAATCATCATGATAAGGCCCTGTAGGCGGGTGGGGGTACGGTCGAGACTGTAAACCGGGGAGCCGTCATCGTTGACCCCGGTACCCCGGAACAGGTGCAGGGAATAGAGTTTGTCGGCGTTGGCGGTAGATTCGGCGTCCGCTCCGGTTCCGAGCGCGCAGGTCAGGCAGAACAGGACGCACAGAGTCAACGCCGTACAAAGCCGGAGTAATTTTTTCAATGGGCATACCACCTTTCGGAAAAAAATGTAAGTTCAGAGAAAGAAGCCTCAATCAAAGCGCGTTTATTATAGCAAAGGCTGTGCGTAATTGCAAGGGGTTTCCGTCATTTGGACGAAAAAACGCGTTAGCCAATTTTCCTTTTTGTGGGATTTTTGCGCGGCAAAAGGCCTCCCGTCGAAACGAATTGCGGGAATGTCCCTCCGTCGCCGCGCGACACCAACCCGGCGCGGCGGGGAGGCAAGGAACCTGTCAGGCACAGCAAAAAGCCTCCCCGTGTCGCCGGGGAGGCGGAATTGTCAACTCATATCGGATTTGGCGCGTTCGGCGGCCTCCATCGCGGCCCGTACTGCCCCGTTCGGCGCGTGGCGGTTGTTTTTCGCAATCAGTTCGGCAATGCGGATTTTCGCCGCCTCCAATTCTTCTCTGAACAGCGTCGCGGAGACCCGTAAGGCCCCGTGCCCCAGAATAATCAACTGTTCGGGGCCGTCGGAAGTCGCGACGCGCACGCGCCGCCCCTTCGCGAGGGTATATGTGGCCCGCTCAATAAAGGCGTCGGCGGTCTCGGCCTCCTTCGTGTAGACGACGTGAATATTGTGGTACTTTTCGTGGGAACCCGGATTCCCCTTGACTTTGTAGGCGTCGAATACGGCTATCACCGCACAGCCCCACATGGACTGGTAGTCACAGAGCAGGTCACAGAGAATCTTGCGCGCGGCGTCGAGGTTTTCGAGGGCGACGGCCTTCAAATCGTCCCACGCGAAAATGAGGTTGTAGCCGTCGGCGAGGAGGTATTCGGGGCCGGACGGCGGGGGCGGCGCGGACGCTTCCCGGCGGGGCTCCCTGATTTCGGCGTCGCGGCGCTGTCGGATTGGCCCGTAAGTCCGCTCAAAGATGGCCTGTAGTTCCTTGTCCTCCGATTCCGTCTCCGGGCCGGGCCGCGCCGCATGCGTTTTCGTCTGTTGTACGGCGGGGGCGCGCTGGCTCTGGGTGTGCGCCATGCCCGGAACCAGATTCCAAGGCACGACGTAGCCCGCGCCGTGCGCGCAGAAGACCGAACCGCACGGGTTTTCGATGTCGCGCTCGGGGTCGTAGCCTGTACGGGCGACGATGTCGGCCTGATTGGCGCAGGGGCGGAACGTCGACACCTGACAGGAAAAGCGTCCGAGGCCGTGCGTATAGGCCGCGACTTCCTTGCCGTAGTCTTTGAGTACGGCGGCGGGGGCGGAACCTGTGATAATGGACGTATCGCCGGACGCCTCCGGGGGGTTGGCGTCGCCGCCCATACGCCGGAAGTCGTTCAGGGCGCGCCCCGCCTGCGCCGACGGTACTTCCAGACGGAAGTCGTACCACGGCTCCAACAGGACGCTTTGCGCGGACATCAGCCCCTGCCGGACGGCGCGGTACACCGCCTCGCGGAAGTCCCCGCCCTCGGTATGCTTCTCGTGGGCGCGTCCGGACAACAGCGTAAAGCGGATATCCGTTACAGGGGAACCCGTCAACACGCCGACATGTTCCCGTTCGGCAAGGTGCGTAAGGATAAGGCGTTGCCAGTTACGCGCGAGCGCGTCCTCCGGACAGGCCGTCGCGTAATGGACACCACTCCCGGGCGGGAGCGGTTCCAACAGGAGGCGCACTTCCGCGTAGTGGCGCAACGGCTCAAAGTGTCCGACGCCCTCCGCGGGCGCGGCGATGGTCTCCCGGTAGACAATGGCGCCGGGGCCGAAGTCCGCCGGGAGTTTGAAGCGGTCGAGCAGTACGCGTTTGAGCACTTCCGCCTGAATTTCGCCCATGAGGCGGACATGCAGTGTGTCGCCCTGTTCGACACGGAGCGCGGGGTCTTCCTCCTCCAACTGCCGCAGGGCTACCAGTACGGTATGCGGGTCGATATCGGGCGGGGTCAGCACCTGATAGCGGAACACGGGTTCGAGTACGAACCCCGCGCGGCCCCGCTCAAAGCCGAAACCGTCCCCGGCGTGACTGTGGGCCAGCCCCGTCACGGCGCAGATACTCCCCGCCGGGAGTTCGTCGACAGTCCTGTATTTGACGCCGCTGTACAAACGAATCTGGTCTGCTTTCTCGTCGGGCGCGTCCGTGATACGCGCTTTCGCGCGGAGCGTCCCGCCCGTGACTTTCAACCATGTCAGGCGCGCGCCGCGTTCGTCGCGGGTTATCTTGAACGCCCGCGCCCCAAATTCGGACGGGCGCACGGGGTCGGGGGCCAGACGGGAAAGGGTGTCGAGAAACGCGCCGACGCCCTTCTCTTTGAGCGCCGAGCCGAAACAGCACGGGTACAGCTTCCGCGACGCTATCAAAGCGCGGTAGTCGTCGTCGGTGACGCTTCCGCTTTCGAGGTAACGTTCGAGTAACGTTTCGTCGCAAAGCGCGGCCTCCTCCGCGATATTCTCCGCCCCCGCGCCGAAGTCCGTACAGCCGCCGTCCAATTTCTCTTTGAGTTGCGCCATGAGCGCGGCGCGTTCGATTCCCGGCAAGTCCGTCTTGTTCACGAATACGAATACCGGGACTTGAAAGCGTTCGAGAAGCCGCCACAGCGTCAGGGTGTGGGCCTGTACGCCGTCGGTGGCGCTGATAACCAGCACGGCGCAGTCGAGGACGCGTAACACGCGTTCGGCCTCCGGGGAAAAGTCGACGTGTCCGGGGGTGTCAAGCAGGAACACTTCCCGGTCGCCGGTTTGGAACACCGTCGATTTCGCGTAAATCGTGATGCCGCGCTCGCGTTCGAGGGGGTTGCTGTCGAAATAGGCGTCGCCGTGGTCGACGCGTCCGGGCGCGCGCAGTACCCCGCACTCGTGCAGAATCGCCTCCGAGAGCGTGGTCTTGCCCGCGTCCACATGGGCCAGTACGCCGAGGACGAGACGTTTCATGGCAGGCCGTTACTGAAAACTTACAAAAAGTTATAAACTCTTCTGTTCCATTCCTGCTTCAACGAGTATGCTTTCGCCGGACGGCTACTCACAAGTTCTTGTACTCTTCACAGGCGTTGGAAATCCAAAGATTTCCGGTTTCCGGCTAACGAACCGGTACCAATAGACGCGGATTTATACGGCGGCTTCTCCGTATGTTTTGAGATTCAACGCCGCCTGAAAATCGCGGTCAATGACGTTTCCGCAATATTCGCAACGGTAAACGCGCTCGCGTAATGCAAGATTGCTCTTAACCGCGCCGCATTGACAGCACAGTTTGGAACTCGGAAAGAATCTGTCAGCCGTGATAAAGCGGATGTTATTCCACGCGCATTTGTACTCCATGATTCTCCGAAAGTCCCGGAAACTTTGCTGTTGCACCGCCTTTGACAAATGGCGGTTGCTCATCATGCCCGACACATTCAAATCCTCCATGCACACAAAACTTGGTTCTCGTTTCGTGATTCCGGTTGTGATTTGATGGGCGTAATTCGTGCGGATGTTCGTTAG
>CAMHDB010000076.1 GCA_946183715.1 uncultured Oscillibacter sp. | reverse complement strand
CTGTATGATACCACCCGCGCCCTTTTGCGTCAAGTCGAAACGCAAAAAGGTTCGCGTATCCTGTCGATATCGGGGAGGGGGGAACTTTTCGAGTACCCCCTTGACAAGTCGATTTACTCATGGTAAACTGATGTTGATTTACCGGTAATCAATCCATCCCGGAAGGGGGACTTCTCATGAAAAAAATCACACTGGGCGAAGTCGAGGCGCGTTTCGCCGACATCGTATGGGCCAACGCGCCGCTCTCGTCCGGCGAACTCGTGAAAATCTGCGAGCGCGAGCTGAACTGGAAAAAGCCCACGACGTACACCGTACTGCGCAAGCTCTGCGAAAAGGGACTGTTCCGCAACGTCAAAAGTACGGTCACGCCGCAACTCACCCGCGCCGAGTTCTACGCCGCGCAGAGCGAACAGTTCGTCTCCGACACCTACGGCGGCTCCCTGCCCGCGTTCGTGGCGGCGTTCCTGTCGCGCAAGCCGCTCTCCGGCGCCGAGGCCGACGAAATCCGCCGCATGATTGACGCGTACAGAAAGGGGGACTAGCCGTGGAAGGCGTATTCCTGTACCTGCTGGGCCGCTCCGGCCCGGCGGCGGTCGTGATTGCCGTCGTAGTCCTGTTGCGCTTTGCGCTCCGCGACGTCCCGAAAGCGTTCCGTATGCTCCTGTGGGCCGTCGTGGCCCTGCGGCTACTCTGTCCCTATACGCCTGAAAGCCGTCTGGGCCTCATGCCCGACGCCGCCCCCGTCTACTTTGACCTGCCCGAAAATATCGCACGCCCCGACACCGAACCCGGCACGGCGGCGGTTCTGCCGGAGGCCGTGCCGTACCCCGTCGCGCACACGCAAGTTTCGGAGACGCCCCGCGCCTCGGTTTGGACGCTGACACAAATCCTGTCCGGCGTCTGGCTCGCCGGATTCTGCGCGCTGTTGCTCTGGGGCCTCTGCGGCTACTTGAAACTCCGGCGTACCGTGGCGGCGTCGCTGGCGCTGTCGGGGGGCGTGTACGTCTGCGACGACATCCCCTCCCCGTTCGTACTCGGTATCGTCCGGCCCCGCGTCTACGTGCCCTCGGGCCTCGACGGCGACGAGCTGCCCTGCGTACTCGCCCACGAGCGCGCGCATATCCGGCGCGGCGACCCGTTCTGGAAGCTCTGCGCGTGGCTCACCGCCTGCCTGTACTGGTTCCATCCGCTGGTATGGGTGTCCTACGTGCTCTTCTGCCGCGACGTGGAGCTGGCCTGTGACGAGGCGGCCATACGCGGCATGGACGCCCCGCGCCGCGCGGCCTACTCGGAAGCGTTGCTCAATCGCGGCCTGCGCCGCCGTCAGTTACAGGTGTATCCGCTGGCGTTCGGGGAGAACGGAGTAAAGGAGCGTGTCCGGGCGGTGTTGCGCTACCGGAAACCCGCGCTTTGGCTGACGGGCGCGGCGGTTGTGGTATGCGTAGCGGCGGGCGTATGCCTGTTGACGCGCCCGGTCTCCGCCGACAAAACCCCCGTCGAACAGTCGGACGCCGAAGCCGCATTATTGAACGTCGACGGTGCCGAACTTAGCGCGCTATCCGGCGACGTATACGAATGGGTCCGCAACGACGCCGACGCAAACTGGCCGAATCTGACGGAGACGTTGCAAATCGCGGAATTTCCGGGCGTGACGTTCCGCTGGACGCCGGAGCGCGTCACGGCGACGGTAGACGGCGAGGAAAGCGTACTCTTTTACGGTATGCCCGTGTGGAGCGTGTACCTTGCGGACTTGAACGGCGACGGCTACCCCGAATTTTGCTCTATGGTCAGTTTCGGTTCGGGGTTCATCGACGAGAGAATCAACGTCTACGACTACCGCAACGGGCGCTTGAGCGAGTTGCAAGGAAGATTCTACTTCAATTATACGCTGTCGCTGGAAAACGGGACGCTGACGGCGCGGCAGTGGAAAAGCAGGGATATAGAGCCGTATTCCGGGCCGCTGTTGACGGGCACACTGCGCCTGACGGATACGGGGAAATTGTTGCTGGTACCGTCGAACCCGGACGCCGTGGGGACTGTGACGCGCGTCGGAGAAACACTGTCCGACGAACTGGGGGACGCTGTACGCGCGGCGGTTATCGCGCACGATAAGCCCCTGTACGCGTCCGGGGAGTTCGACGCCGAAAGCCATATCGTGCTTGCGATACGCTCTGCCCCCGTAAGCGAACGGGAGCAAAACGCGGAAGCCGTGCCGACTGTGACGCTCTATCTGATGTCGCTACGGGAGAGTTTCGACTACCGCGACGGGAGCTTTGAGCGTGTCAGCGGGCGGAGTGGGCCGCTGGTACTGACATTCCGCATGGAGGACGGCGGCGCGGTGCTGTCCGACTACTGGGAGCCCCGCGACGGTTCCTACTACTGGCCCGATATCCGCGAAAAGTTCCCGTCGGTTCTCACGGACGCGCAGTTGGACACGCAGACTTATATTCTCGGACAGAATCAGCAGATTTATCAGCAAGTCGTGGAGCATTGGAACATCGACACGACGCCGATTATAGAAGCGCTGTTCGACGAGCTGATGTCGGAGCCTTCGGCGTCGTCGAACCCCGGCGACTACCTCGCCGCCCACCCGCTGGCGTTGCGCGAACTGCTCTATTACGACGGGTATACGTGCGCCTACATTGATACGAACATCGGCGAGGCCAACGGCCTCCGGGAGGCGCTGATGAGACTTGTCTTACAGCGTCTGCGGGGGAGTACGGGGAGCCTGTCGGATTTGGGGGCGCTGTCCTGCGCGACGCTGACGCATATGCAGAACCATACAGGCCCGGAGCCGGGAACGTATACGCTGACGGATACGGAGAAATTAGCGGCACTCGCGGCACTGCTCAAACAGGCGGAAGGCGTCACGGCGACGGGGTGCCCGTTCGAGGACGTGCTGACGCTCGTCGACGAGTACGGCGAGAGCGTACAGCTCATGATGGCCGCCGACAGTTGCGCGTTCTACCGCCACGGCGGGCAGTATTACAAGTACGGTTCGGACAACGCCGCGTTCTACGCCTTCTTCGGATAACGCAAAGACGGACGGCCCTCGGGCTGTCCGTCTCCGTGTTGTCAAATAATGTAGTCGTTGCCGTCGTCCCTGCCGCGCATGAGGTCGGCGAGGGTAAAGTTGTCGAGGTATTCGGAAATCACGCGGTCGAGGCCGCGCCACAGGGGCAACGTGCGGCAGTACGGGGAGCGCTCGCACGGCACCGCCTCCGGGCCGAGGCACGACACCGGGGACAGGTTCCCTTCGCACAGGCGGAGTACCTCCCCGACGCTTATCTGGTCGGGCGGACGCCGTAGCATGTAGCCGCCGCCCTTGCCCCGGAGGCCCTCCACGATTCCGCCCTTCACCAGCAGTTTGACCACGCTTTCCAGATACTTTTCGGAGATGTCCTGTCTGCGGGCCACGTCGCGGAGGGGAAGAAAGTTTCCGGTCTCGTGCTCGGCCATGTCGACGAGTACGCGCAGGGCGTAGCGGCCCTTCGTGGAAATCAGCACGGCAATTCCTCCTTTCCGCGAAGTCCGGCGCGGTACTGTCCGGCCTCGTCGAGTAATTCCCCGGCGCTGTGCAGGAGCGCCTCCGTGACTTTCTTCCCGCCCGTGATTCGCGCCAGTTCGCGCTTGCGCGCCTCTCTGTCAAGTACGCGCACTTCCGTGCAAGTCCGCCCGCCGCGCTCCCCCTTCTCTACGGAAAAGTGCGTGTCGGCCATAGCGGCCAGTTGCGGCAGATGGGTTACGCACAGTACCTGTTTATGGCGGCTGACCTGCGCGAGTTTCTCGGCGATTCTCTGCGCGGCGCGTCCGGAAACCCCGGTGTCCACCTCGTCAAAGACGAGTGTCGCGACGGTCTCCTGTTCGGCGAGTACGTTCTTTAAGGCCAGCATAATGCGGGCGAGTTCGCCGCCGGAGGCGATACGCGCAATGGGGCGCAAGTCCTCCCCGGCGTTCGCCGACATCAGAAAGCGGATACTGTCCAGACCGTCGGGGGCGGGGGGCTTGTCCTGAAAGTCGATGGCGAAGCGCATGGACTTCATGTCGAGGTCGCGCAACTCCCGCAGAATCCGGGCCTCCAAGTCTTGCGCGGCCTTACGCCGCGCGGCGGTCAGGCGCGCGCCCGATTCCTGTACGGCCCGCAAGGCGGCGTCGTAGTCGGCTTGCAGGCGGGCGAGGGTGTCGTCGGCGGTCTCTATGGCGTCGAGTTCGGCGCGGCACCTGTCCAGATACGACAGCATGTCCTCCACGGTCGGGCCGTACTTCTTTTCCAGTCGGTACAGCAAATCGGCGCGGCTCTCCACGGCGTCGAGTTCTTGCGGGGAGAAGTCGAACGCCGCGCGGAGGTCGCGGACGCTCTCCGCGATATCGAGTACCTCACAGCGGGCGGCGTCCAGACGGCGGTAGAGTTCGCCGAGTTCGTCGCCGAGTGCGCGGATGGAGTACAGCGCGTTTTCGGCCTCCTGTAGCTGGCTGACGGCCCCGGAAGCGTCCTCGTCGCCGTTCAACAGGAAATCCGCCTCCGACAGCGCCGACAGGTACTTTTCGGCGTTGCGGAGTAAATTCCGGCGGGCGTTCAGCGTCTCCTCCTCGCCGGGGACGAGTTCGGCGCGTTCGAGTTCGTCGACTTGGTAGCGCAACGTGTCGAGTTTGCGTTCGCGTTCGGCCTCGTCCATTTGCAGGGCGCGGATACGTTCCCGCAGGGCGCGCATGGCGTCGTAGTCGCGGCGGTACGCCGACAGCGCGGCGTCGGTCTTGCCGAAACGGTCGAGATACTCCCCGTGGCGGCTCTCGTCGAGCAGTTGCTGTCCGTCGCGCTGTCCGTGGATGTTGACGAGTTCCTGTCCGAGCCGCCGGAGCTGCGACACCGACACCGGGCGCCCGTTCACCCGGCACACGTTCCGCCCGTCGGCGGAGAGTTCGCGTTGCAGGAGTAGCAAGCCGTCCTCGTCGGGCGCGATTCCGTCGGGGAGTTCGGGCGGCGTCCCGGAAAACGACGCGCTGACGAACGCTTTCGCCGCGCCTGTACGCACGAGTTCGCGGGAAGTGCGCCCCCCGAGTACGGCGCCCAGCGCGTCTATCACGATGGATTTCCCCGCGCCGGTCTCCCCGGTCAGGGCGTTGAAGCCGTCGCGGAAGTCGATTTCCGTCTCCTCTATGACGGCGATATTTTCAATATGAAGCAGTTCGAGCATAGTTTCCCCTCACAGCACGCCGTCGGCCCCGTCCCACGGCGGTTTCGGGGCCGGGATTCGCCCGGACATCTCCCGCCGCCAGCGGACAAGGAAGCGCGTCAGCAGGAACCATATCACGAGACAGTACAGCCCCGCCGCGCCCAGCAGTACCCACACGGCCCAGCGCGCCGACGGCGCGAACTCCATCAGCAGGGCACCCGCGAAAAGTAACAAATACGGAATCCAAGGGGCGAAGCGGTCGAGGGGGCCGAAGTAGTGGCGGTAGAACGCCGCGCGCCCGAAGGCGTTTTCGCGCTCCTTGGCGTAATTGGGGGCCCGGAACGCGAACAGGAGCCAGAATGTCCCGGCGAGAATCCAGAACATCGCGCTTTGCGCGCTCTGGATGTCGTTGGCGTAGCTGAAGACCGCGAGCATGAGGAGCATCAGCCCGGCGTGGAACGAACTCCGGCGGCGTACTTTGAACGAGTTGCCCATGATTTCACATCCTGTCAGACAGATTCCGGGGGGAGCATTTTCTGGGCGAAGATTTCGCAGAAACTTTTCTCCGTCAGTCGCACCAGTTCCATGCAGTGGCGGCTCCGGCGCACGACTACGCGGTCGGTGCCGAGCAGCGAAAAGCCGCGGCTCTCGTCCACAAACAGGAATACGGGCTTGTGTCCGTTGCGGTCGAGTTCGACCCAGAGGGTGTGTTCGGGGGAGAGTACGTAGGAGGAGAAGCGCATGTTGTGAATGCAGATAGGGCAGATGAGCAGGCTTTGCGAGACGGGTTCGACGACGGGACCGCCCGCCGATAGGGAGTACGCCGTAGACCCGGTGGGCGTGGAGATAATCACGCCGTCCCCGGCGATGTCGGTCAGGTGCCGCCCGTCAGAAAAGACTTTCAGGTGAATGACGTGCGAAATGGGGCCTTCCCGGATGACGGCGTCGTTGAGGCCGAGGTTGTTGTAGACCTGCCGCCCGTCGCGGAATACGGCCACGTCCAGCATCATGCGGCGTTCTATTTTGAGATTCCAGTCGCGAAGGCGGCTGAGGGCGTCCAGTTGTGTGGCCTCCAGTTCGGCGATGAACCCGAGGCCGCCCATATTGATACCGAGTACAGGCGTTTTATGGAGCGCGGCGAGTTTGGCGAGGTGCAGGATAGTACCGTCCCCGCCGAAGGTAATCAACAGCGACGCGCCCGGGAGTTCCTGTAACAGCGGCCTGACTTGGTAATCGGCGAACATGTTCGCCCTGACTTCCCGGAAGGGGGAGCAGACAACCGTCTGGAAGCCCATTTCTTTGAGAATGGCGTCGGCCTCGTGGGTGGCCTTCATGCCGTAGTCCCGGCTGGGGTTCGGGCAGAGGATGATTTTTTTCGGATTCATAATAATTCCCTTCTCCCGTCCGGTAAATTTTCGTGGGAGGCGTCGACGAGCGCGGGGAGCGCGTCCGGGGAGACCGTGTGCGCCGGGGGGACGCCCTCCGCCACGGGTCGGAGATAACCCAGATATTCAATATTCCCCTCGGGGCCGCGAATGGGGGAGTAAGTCAGGCCGTCGACGGCGAACCCCGCTGAAGCCGCGTTGACCAGAAACTGTTCCAACACTTCCCGGTGTACGGCCCTGTCGCGCACGACGCCCTTCTTGCCGACCTTCTCGCGTCCGGCCTCGAATTGCGGCTTGACCAGACACACAACCCGGCTTTCGCCGCCGCGGAGCAGTGCCCGGACAGGCGGGAGTATCAGGCGGAGCGAAATAAAGCTCACGTCCACGGACACGAAGTCGAGCGCCTCCGGGACTTCCTCCCGCGACAGATACCGTGCGTTCGTGCGTTCCAGACAGACGACCCGGGAGTCCGTGCGGAGTTTCCACGACAGTTGCCCGTAGCCGACATCGACGGCGTAGACTTTTCCTGCGCCGTGCTGTAGCATGCAGTCCGTAAAGCCGCCCGTCGACGCGCCGATATCCGCGCAGACCGCCCCCGACAGATTCACCGGGAACGCCGACATTGCCTTCTCGAGTTTTAGTCCGCCCCGGCTGACATACGGGCAAAGCGCCTGTTTTACAACGATTTCGGCGTCGTCGGAGACCTGCGTGCCGGGTTTGTCGACGCGCTTGCCGTCGACGGTAACAAGTCCGGCCAGAATCAGCGCCTGCGCCTTTTGACGGCTTTCTTCCAGTCCGGTTTCTACCATCCGGACATCTAATCTTGTTTTCATAGCGCCTCCCGGACAGCCGCCACAACGCCGTCGGCGTCGATTCCGAGCATACGTTCCAGTTCCGGCACGCTCCCCGCCGACACGAAACGCTCCCCGGCGTTACGTAGTAACAGTGTGCGGGGCGGCGCGCCGAGTTCCGACAGGCACGCGCCGACGCGCTCGCCTACGCAACCCGTGCGAAAACAGTCCTCCAGCACCAACAGCGCCCGACACCCGCCGAAGGCGTCGCGGAGCGCGGCGGCGTCCAGCGGCGCGATTCGGTTGAGCTTCCAGACTTCTACCGGAATCCGTTCGGCGTCGAGACGGCGCGCGGCGCCGAGTACGCGGTTGACGAGTACGCCGTAGGACAGGAGCGCGACTTTTCCGGCGTTGACCGTACTTTCCGGCGTTTCCGTGTCGGGGGGCCAGAGGCGGACGAGAGGCTTTCCAGAGGTGTCGTCGCGGAAGGCGCCCTCCCCGCCGCGCGGATAGCGCACCGCCACGGGCCCCGGCACGTCGAACAGCGCCTCCCGCAACATAGCGCGGAGTTCGGCGAAGTTCGACGGGCAGAGCACCGTAAAGCCCGGGATTTGCGACAGATAGAGCGCGTCCATGCACCCGTGATGGGTTTCGCCGTCGGCCCCGACAAGCCCCGCGCGGTCGACGCCCAGCACGACATGCAGTTTTTCCAGCGCCACGTCGTGTACGAGCATGTCGTAGCCGCGTTGCAGGAACGTCGAGTACACCGCAAATACGGGAATCATGCCCTGCGCGGCGAGGCCCGCCGACATCGACACGCCGTGCCCCTCCGCGATTGCCACGTCGAAGAAGCGTTCCGGGAACGCCCGCGCGAAACCGGAAAGCCCCGTCCCGTCGGACATCGCCGCCGTCACGGCGCACACGCGCGGATTCTCCGCCGCGTACTCTACGAGCGCCTCCCCGAAGACG
>CAMHDB010000075.1 GCA_946183715.1 uncultured Oscillibacter sp. | reverse complement strand
GCCGTTCCGCCGGGACGCTCTCCGGCGGCGAAAGTCAAAGAATACGCCTTGCGACGCAAATCGGCTCTTCCCTCATGGGCGTGCTCTACATTCTCGACGAGCCGTCCATAGGACTGCACCAGCGCGACAACGACAAATTACTCGCGACATTGCGCGACCTGCGCGA
Source organism: uncultured Oscillibacter sp. (assembly GCA_946183715.1). Taxonomy (GTDB): domain Bacteria; phylum Bacillota; class Clostridia; order Oscillospirales; family Oscillospiraceae; genus Oscillibacter. Next base: position 8,227 of record CAMHDB010000075.1, on the reverse strand, counting down.
CCTCGGCAATACGCTTCTGGTCGTGGAGCACGACGAGGACACCATGCGCGCGGCGGATTACCTGATTGACATCGGCCCGGGGGCGGGCGTACACGGCGGGGAAGTCGTCGCGGCGGGGACGCCCGCCGAAGTCATGGCGAACCCCCACAGCCTGACGGGGCAGTACCTGTCGGGAGTGCGCCGGATTCCAGTCCCGGCGACGCGCCGCCCCGGCAATGGCAAATTCCTGCGGGTACTCGGCGCGGCGGAAAACAATCTCAAACAGATTGACGTAGCTTTTCCGTTAGGCCTGTTCACGGCGGTTACGGGGGTTTCGGGCAGCGGGAAATCGTCCCTCGTCAACGAAATTCTGTTCAAGCGTCTGGGCGCCGACCTCATGCGAATGAAAGTACACCCCGGGCGCTGCGCGGGAATCGAGGGTATCGAACACCTCGATAAGGTCGTGAACATCGACCAGAGCCCGATTGGCCGTACGCCGCGCTCCAATCCGGCCACGTACACGAACCTTTTCAACGACATTCGCGACTTGTTCGCGTCGACGCCGGAGGCCAAAAGCCGGGGCTATCAGGCCGGACGATTCAGCTTCAATGTACGCGGCGGACGCTGTGAGGCGTGTTCCGGCGACGGCGTGCTCAAAATCGAAATGCACTTCCTGCCGGACATCTTTGTACCGTGCGAAGTCTGCCACGGGCGGCGCTACAACCGCGAGACGTTGGAAGTACGCTACAAAGGGAAGAACATTTCGGAAGTGCTGGACATGACCGTAGACGAGGCGTTGCCGTTCTTTGAGACGCTCCCCAAACTCCGGAACCGTCTCCAGACGCTACAGGACGTGGGGCTGGGCTACGTGAAACTCGGCCAGCCGTCGACGGAACTTTCGGGCGGGGAGGCGCAGCGCGTCAAACTCGCGACGGAGCTTTCCAAGCGGGCCACCGGGCGGACTATCTATATTCTGGACGAGCCGACCACCGGACTGCATACCGACGACGTGCGGCGTCTGCTGGACGTGCTACAGCGCCTCGTGGACGCCGGGAATACCGTGGTAGTGATTGAGCATAATCTGGACGTTATCAAGTGCGCGGACTATATTATAGACCTCGGCCCGGAGGGCGGGGACGGCGGCGGGCAGATAGTCGCCACGGGTACGCCGGAGGAAGTCGCGCGGCGCGACGAGAGTTTCACCGGGCAGTATCTCCGCCGCGTACTGGATATGTAATAGAAACCGGGGCGGCGGTGCCCCGGTTTCTACTCTGTTGCTGTCGTGGAATCGGAAGCCGTCAGCCGTTGACGAATCCGGCGGCCCAGTCGACGATATGCGTACCGTCCGCAGACTCCGGATTGTTCTTGAGCGTGTAAATCCACGACCAATGACTGCTGTACTGTACCTCGCTGAGTACGCCGTCTTGGTCGTAGTCCTCCGCGAAACGGAGCTGGTCGTCCTCCGTCGTGTCGTACAGCGACAGCTTATAGTTGCCGTCGGCGGTCTCGTACGTCACGAAATCGGAATCCTGCGGGTTTTCCTGCGTCACGGCGGTTTCCGTGAGGGTTTCGCCGTCCGTCAGGATGTTGAACAGGCGTTGCGAGCACGCGTCGGTAGCGACTACGCTGTCGGTCTCGCCCTGCACGAGCCACACCGCGACGCCGGAATCTTTCACGGCCTGCAATTCCTCGTCGGTAGGCGTCTCGCCGCCGCGGGCCGAGGCCACGTCGTAGGCCGGGCAGTTAATCATAGCCGCCTTGAACAGCTCCGGATGGGCGATAATCATACGCGTGGTCATGTAGCCGCCCGCCGAACAGCCGGATACTAGGACTTTCGCCGGGTCAATGCCGTACTGCGCCACAACGGCGTTGATTTCCTCGGCGGCCTTGTCCAGAAGGCCGTCTTTCTGGGCGTAGTACCACGTATCGGGGGCTTGGAAGGCCATCACGGACGCGCCGCCCAAAATCGTCTGGAACTCGTCGGACGCCCACGCGACCGTGCCGCGATTGGCCAGCATTTGCGCGACGTTGTTGCCGGAGTGCAGAAGGTCGCCTTCCCCGTTGCCGTGGAACCAGACGACGAGTTTGTCCGCGCCGGCGTCGTAGAACTGGTAATTAATGCCGTCCTCCACGATAACCGACTGGAATTTCGCGGTTTCGGCGTCCTGTACGGAATTGTCGCAAGTGTACTCCGCCGTGTAGGCGTCGTTCAGTACCGTACCGTCCGCCGCCGTCAGCGTTACGGGCTTGTTCTGCGTGACGGTGTAAGTGAGGTCGGCGGGGTAGTTGCGGGAGCCGGACGTGTAGGCCAGCGTCGCGCCCTCCGATTCGTCAAAGTAGAGTGTGACAGTCTGCCCGTCCTCCGTCTTGACAATGGCGCGGTCGATGTCGTAGTCGCCGAAGCTCTCCAAGTCGGTATCGGCGCGGAAAGCCTCCGTCGAGGCGGTCGCGTGGACGGTAAACGTGTCGTTGTCGACGCCCGTCACTTTTTTCGCCTCGCCGAAATCAATCGTCAGCGCGCTGACGACCTCCCCGGCGTCGGTGACAGTCCCGATTAACTGGCACTTGTAGACATCCGGCGCGGCGTCGGTGACTTCCGGCGCGGCGTCGGCGTCGGGCGTCGCGGTGTCCTCTACGGGCGCAGTCCCGCCCCCGCCGCAGGCCGTCAACAGCGCCACGAGCGCCGCGACAGCCACGAGCAATAACCAAGTTCTTCTTTTCATCCTTGTCGCCTCCTGTGTTACTCGTCCCGAATACAGGGACATTCCGCCGTTAAGAATAGCAGATTAGCATGACATTTGTTCTTGGAAATTGTACGCAGGAAGCCGCCTGACTGGCGGCGTACCAGTCAGGCGGAGGGTTTTCAGCCGTAAGCGCTGACAGTGCAGTGCATGAAATACTTGAACCCGAGCGGGTTGGAGTAGAAGCCTTCCACGCTGTCGCTGAGCATGTACAGGTCGGTGTAGAAGTACAGCGGGACGATACAGCCCGTGGACATGAGCAAATCTTCCGCCTCGTGCATGAGCTGATAGCGGGTCTCGTTGTCCGTACAGGTCTTAATCGTGCTGATGAGCACGTCGTAGGTCTGGGCCCAAGTACCGTTCTGTACGCTGATGTCGTAGCCGTAGGGGGTTAAATCCATGTTGTAGGCCGCGACAGAGGCGTGTTCGCCCTTGCCGAACTGCACGTCGTTGTTGCCCGAATTAGTTGTCCACATGTCAAGGAAACAAATCGGGTCGTTGTAGTCGGCGAGCCAGCCATTGCGGGCCACGGAGTAATCGCCGTTCTTACGGGTGTTCAGGAACGTTTTCCACTCCTGATTCTCCAAGTTGACCGTGATTCCGATTCCCGCAAGCGCGGATTGCAGATACTCCGCAATGGCCTTGTGTCCCTCGTCGGTGTTGTAGAGGTAGGTCAGCGTCGGGAAATCGGTGAACTGTTGCGACGCCTCGTCAAAGGCGTAATACTTCTTCAACGTCTCGACGGCGGTCGCGTAGTTGCTCTCGATGGCGTCCCCGGATACGTCGTAGTAGCCGACGAAGGCGTCGTTGTGCCCGGCGTTCTTGTAGAACTCGGTGCCGTCGGGCTCGGTCATGCCCATAGCGACGAACGACGACGCGGGAACCTGTCCGGCCTGCGAGATGTCGTTTACGATGTAATTCCGGTCGAACAACAGCGCAATGGCGTTGCGGATTTCGGCCTTGGCGGCCTCGGCCTCCGCGCCCGTCAGCGTACTGGACGCCGGGAGAATGTCCTCGTTGATGTTCCAGCAGACGTAGTAGGTGCCAATCTGCCCCGTGATAATGAACTGCGTCGGGTACTCCTCTTTCAGCTTGGGGATTTCGTTCGTGGGTACGCTGTCGATTAACTGCCAGCTTCCATTCTGGAAGTTGGAGAGCATATTGTTGGCGTCGTCGGAGAGGTAAAATTCGAGCTTGTCCATGGTGACGGAATCGGCGTCGATGAAGCCCGGATTCTTCTCCATCGTGATGAGGCTGTCGTGCGTCCAACTGGTAATCGTGTAGGGGCCGTTACAGACAAGCGTCTCGGGCTTGGTGGCCCAGCTCTCGTCGGCTACCACGTCTTCCCGCACGGGCATGTAGGCCGGGAACGCTAACAGCTCGTTCCAGTAGGAGACGGCGTTGTAGAGCGTGACCCGCAAGGTACGCTCGTCGAGGGCCTCTACGGACAGCTTCGCGTCGGGGTTGACGGGATTGCCGTCGGCGTCGGCCTCCCAGATGTCGTTGTAGCCCTGCACGACCTCGAACATATAGCCGTAGTCGGCGGCGAGGGACACCGACGCGGCGCGGTTCCACGCGTAGACGAAATCGGCGGCGGTGACGGGCTGTCCGTCCGACCACTGGAGGCCTTCGCGGAGGGTGTACGTATAGGTCACGGTTCCGTCATCGTTCGTGACCCCCTCGACCAGTTCCTCGGCGGCGTCGGGGGCGATGGTCAGTACGCCGTCCTCAGACTCCGCCCACTTGGCGAGGCCGGAGAACAAGTGAATAATGAGCGTGGCGCCGTCGACGGAGGAATTGAGGGCCGGGTCGATGGTGTCGGGTTCGGACGCCAGACAGACCGCAAGCGCGCCGTCGGACGCCGCTACATTAACGTCGGTCTCGTCGGGCGCGACGGAAGTTTCCTCCCCGGTTGTCGCGCCACCGCCGCCGCCACACGCCGCAAGCGACAGCGTCAGGCACAGCGCCAGAAGCAGTGCAAGAGATTTCTTCATGCTAAAGGTTCCTTTCTTCCAAACGTATTTTCAAACCGCGAAAGCGGACTTGAACTAGTTCAGCTCGCCGATTCTGTGACAGGCGGCGAAATGCCCCGGCGACACTTCCTTGAACTCCGGCATTTCCCCGGCACAGGCTTCGGTGGCGTAGGCGCAGCGCGTCCGGAACGGACACCCCGACGGCGCGTTTAGGGGGCTCGGGATGTCGCCCGTCAGTACGATACGCTTATTGGCGCGCGCGGTCTTGGGGTCGGGCTGGGGCACCGCCGACATGAGCGATTTCGTGTACGGGTGCAGGGGGCGCTCGTAAATCTCGGCGGCGTCGGCGAGTTCGACCATACGCCCCAAGTACATGACGGCAATTCTGTCGCTGATGTGCCGGACTACCAGAATGTCGTGCGCGATAAACAGGTAAGTCAGGCCCATTTGCTCCTGCAACTCGTCGAACATGTTGATAACCTGCGCCTGTATGGACACGTCCAGCGCGGACACCGGCTCGTCGCACACGATGAAATCGGGGTTGAGGGCCAGCGCGCGGGCGATTCCGATTCTCTGCCGCTGTCCGCCGGAGAACTCGTGCGCGTAGCGGGCGGCGTGTTCGCTGTTGAGGCCGACGCGGTTCATGAGTTCGAGAATCTTTTTCTGCCGCTCCGCCGCGTTGCCGTAGAGTTTGTGGATGTCCAGCGGTTCGCCGATGATGTCGGAGACCGTCATGCGGGGATTCAGCGACGAATAGGGGTCTTGAAAGACCATCGTCGCCTTTTTGCGGAACTCCGTGATGTCGGCCTTGGACTGCACGGGCTTGCCGTTGTAGAGGATTTCGCCGCCCGTGGGCTTGTACAGGTGGAGCAAAGTCCGGCCCACGGTCGTTTTGCCGCAGCCCGATTCCCCGACGAGGCCCAATGTCTCGCCCTTCCGGATGGAGAACGACACCCCGTCGACGGCTTTCAGCGGCTTTGTACGGAACATCCCCACGAGTACCGGGAAATACTCCTTGAGGTTCCGTACTTCAATCAGAGGATTACTTGCGGTCATTCGGACGCGCCCCCTTTCGCCGCCGCTTTGACGTTCATCCAGCACGCCGCCTGATGGGCGTCGTTGATTTGCATTCTCTCGCAACGTTGCGACAGGCAGATTTTCATCGCGTTGTCACAGCGCGGCGCGAACGGACACCCCTTCGGCATATTCAACAGGTCAATGGGCGTGCCGCTGATGGGCTTGAGGCGTGTCCCGGCGGTTCCGGCGGTCGGAATCGAACGCAACAGGCCCTTCGTGTACTCGTGGCGCGGATTGTAGAAAATCTCGTCGGCGGTGCCCTGCTCGCAAATCGACCCGGCATACATGACAATCACCTCGTCGCACAACTGCGCCACGACGCCCAAATCGTGCGTAATCATGATAATCGCCATGCCGAGTTCTTCCTGTAGCGACTTCATGAGTTCGAGAATCTGCGCCTGTATTGTCACGTCAAGGGCGGTCGTGGGTTCGTCAGCTATCAGAATGTCGGGTTCACAGGCCAGCGCCATTGCAATCATAATCCGCTGGCGCATGCCGCCCGAGAACTCGAACGGGTACTGCTTAATCCGCTTTTCGGGTTCGTTGATATTCACGAGGCGGAGCATTTCGACGGCGCGTTCTTTGGCCTGTTCGCGGTTGCGGTTGGTGTGGAGTAAGATGGCCTCCATGAGCTGGTGTCCGATGGTGTACGTAGGGTTCAGGGATGTCATGGGGTCTTGGAAGATAATCGAAATCCGGTTGCCCCGGATAGTCTTCATGACTTTTTCCCCGGCGTTGACGAGCTCCTGCCCGTCGAACTTGATGGAGCCCGACACGATTTTCCCGGTACGTTCCAGAATCTGCATGACGGAGTAGGCCGTCACGGACTTCCCGGAGCCGGATTCGCCGACGATGCCCAATACTTTCCGGCGGTCGAGGTTGAAGGACACCCCGTTGACCGCCTTGACTTCCCCGGCGGGCGTGAAAAAGGACGTGTGCAAGTCCCTGACTTCCAGTAATGTCGACATGGTACTCCCTCCCTCAAGTGCGCAGTTTGGGGTCGAACGCGTCGCGCAGGCCGTCGCCGAAGAGGTTCAGGGACAGCACAATCAGCGAAATGACCACAGCCGGAATGACTAAACGGTAGGGGTAGGAGGTAATGCCGTTGAGGGCGTCGGAGGCGAGGGAGCCGAGGGAGGGCATAGGGGCGTTGACGCCGAGGCCTAGGAAGGACAGGTAGCTTTCCGTGAAAATGGCGCTGGGGATTTGCAGGGCGGTGGAGATAATCACGACGCTGATACAGTTCGGCAACAGGTGCTTTGTGATAATCCAGCGGCCCCCGGCCCCGGCGGCGCGGGAGGCTAAGACGTATTCCTGTTCGCGCAGGGACAGAATCTGCCCGCGAATCAGGCGCGACATGGAGACCCAGTAGAGCACGCCGAAGACGATGAACAGGCTTATAATATTACTCCCGATACGCGCGAAAACGGTACCGTCGATAATCGGCGTGAGGCCGACTTTCAGCACCGACGCCAGCAGAATCACCATGAGCATATCGGGGAGGGAATAGATGATGTCCACGATACGCATAATAATGAGGTCGACTTTCCCGCCGCAGTACCCGGCGATGGAGCCGATAGTCATGCCGATGACGAGTACGATAATACTCGCGAAGAATCCGACGGCGAGGGAAATGCGCGTCCCGTAGACGACACGGATAAAGTAATCACGTCCGGAGGAATCCGTGCCGAAGATGTGCGGAAAGACGCTCTCTCCGTTCTCAATCTGCCGCTGTTCGGTACGCCCGTAGGCGAACGGCGCGAGGTTGTTGTAGGAGGAATCGACGGGGCGTCCGGGCGTGACGCCGAGCATATTGTCGTAGGCGTAGGGCCAGAACAGGGGGATAAAAATCGAGGAAAGCGTAATCAGCACGATGACCACGAAACTGGTCAGGGCGACTTTGTTTTTGACGAGGCGCTTCACGCCGTCCTTGAAGAACGTGGACGAGGGGCGCATTTGAACCATATAGGCCTTTTCCTCGTCGGTGGCGGGGAGGAAGGCGTCCACGTCGATATGCAGGCTCATTTTCTTGACGCTGTCCATAGTACGCCGCCCCCTATTCGAGATTGATTCGCGGGTCAACGACTTTGTAGAGAATGTCGCTGACGAGGTTCATGACCACTATCAGGCAGGCCAGCACGATAGTCGTACCCATGACCATCGGGTAGTCGCGGTTGGTGATACTCTGCACGAACGCGCGCCCGATTCCCGGTACGGAGAAGATACGCTCCACGACCAGCGAACCCGTGACGATATAGGCCAGCATGGGGCCGAAGTAGGTGATGACCGGAATCAGCGCGTTTTTGAGGGCATGTCCGAAGATGATTTTCATGCCGGAGACGCCTTTCGCGCGCGCCGTGCGGATGTAGTCCTGTCCGAGCACGTCCAGCATAGAGGAGCGCGTCAGGCGGGTGATGTAGGCCATCGGGTAGAGCGCCAGCGTGATAACGGGCAGAA
>CAMHDB010000074.1 GCA_946183715.1 uncultured Oscillibacter sp. | reverse complement strand
AGAAGTTTATAACAAGTAAATTTCCCTAACGGTTCACCTCCCTCTTAAATTTAATAACTTTTAGCTGTTAGAAGTCTCCAAAATACTGTTTTCGCTTGACAGGTTTTCTCCTCCCCCGCTGTGCGGGGAAGGCGTCGTGCGGTGACGGAGGGGGCGTATAATCTCCGCCGCCGCCTCGCGGAAGCGCGCGAACGCCGACGGCATCGCGTACTCGCGGAGGGCCACGGCGTCGGCCCACGCGAACCCCTGACTGTCCGCGCCGTCCACCGACAGGACGTAGCCGGTCATATGCCATTCGATATGGGTAAAGATGTGCTTGGCGGAGAGTTTTCGGAGCCAGTCGGACGCGCTCAGACCCCACGCCGAAAGCTGTGCGGCGACTTCCGCCTCGGTCAGCGCGCCCGCGACGTTCGGGAACTCCCACAGGCCCGCGAGCAGTCCGCGCGCCGGACGCTTCCGGAGCGCTGTCCGTCCCCCCCGGCAGAGTACGAGTACGGTCCGTTCCTCGACGCGGCGCGCCTTCTTGGCGGCGCGTACAGGCAGCGTCTCCGCCGTGCCGCGCGCCAGTCCCAGACAGTACCCCGATACCGGACACTCCCCGCACTTCGGCGGCCCGTTCGGCACGCACACCGTCGCGCCCAGTTCCATCAGCGCCTGATTGAATATCCGCGCCGCCTCCGCCGTCGCCGGGAAGCGCGCCGAGACTTCCGCCTCGATTTCCCGCCGGACGGACGGCGCGAGGATGTCGCCGTGATTGTCGCTCAGGCGCGACATGACCCGTAAAACGTTGCCGTCCACGGCGGGGGCGCGTTCCCCGAACGCCGCCGACGCAATCGCCCCGGCGGTGTACGCGCCGATTCCGGGCAAAGTACGCAGTTCGTCGGCGGTCTCCGGGAAGCCCCCGCGCCGCACGATTTCCTTCGCCGCGCGGTGCAGATTCCGCGCGCGGCTGTAGTAGCCAAGCCCCTGCCAGCGCGAGAGCAAGGCCTCCTCGGAGGCGTCCGCGAGGGCGTTGACGGTCGGGAACGCGTCGAGGAAGCGGGCATAGTAGCCGACAACCGCCGCGACGCGGGTCTGTTGCAACATCACCTCCGACACCCAGATACAGTAGGGGTCTTGTGTACGCCGCCACGGCAAGTCGCGTGCGGCGCGGCGGTACCAGTCGAGCAGGGGGGCGGCGAACTCTGTTTCTTTCATAGTCTGTATTCCTCATGAAAAGCCGCCGTTCCGTGCGGAAACGGCGGCTTTTGGATTATCCGATAAGAACGTTTAAAATGCCGAAGTACGACAGAACCTTGCGCCACTCCTGAACACTGCCCAATGTCCTCGCGTAGTCGGACAGTTCCAGAAGGTCGGTTATTGATGTTGCGTCGTACAGCGCAAGGAAGGCTTTCAATTCGGCGTCGTAATGCGCCCGGAAGTAACTCTCGTCGACAATTGCGCCGTTATTCCGCGCCTCGCTCATTGCCCGGATGGGCGGGAGCAGAAGCTGCATATAGGACTGCGCGAGCTCGGATTCCGGCGGGTTGGCCTCGTAGGCGCTGAGGATTTTCTCGACGATGGCGAATACCTCCGCGGCGTTTTCGGGTTCCGTCGCGGGCGTCGTATTCCCGTTGTCGGTCGTGCCGCCGGGCGTGACAGGAACATAAATACTGCCGCCGCCGGAGCTCGAATTTCCGCCGCCGGAGCTACTCCCACCGCCGGAACTCGAATTTCCGCCGCCGGAAGAGTCCTTTTTGGTATCCCCGGTATCGGAACTGTCCCCGGTGTCAACGCTGTCGCCGCTGTCGGTACTCTCTCCGTTGCCGGAGGCGTCGCCGCTGTTGGTACTCTCTCCCGTGTTGTCCACAGGGGCGGGGAGTTTGCGCAAATTAGGAATCTGCTGTACGGCGTTGGAGAGAACTTTCACGACCGCCGCGCGGCTCGCCGAACCTGCCGGGTCGAAAATCATCACGCCGTCGACTTGCCGCCCGTCGAGAATGCCCATGGCCTTGCAAATCGACACGGCCTCTTTCGCGTAATTGGAAATGGTATCGTAGTCGGCAAAGCCGCCCGGCAGGGCGTAGACCGACAAATCATATCTGAGGTAGTCGCGGAGGTAGCGCACGATGATGGCGCACATCTGCTGGCGGGAAATGTTTTCCCTCGGGGCGAACGTCTCCGGGTCTTTCCCCGTGACAACGCCGTGCTTGACGCCCCAGAGAATCGCCGACTGGAACTCGGCGTTAATGTCGCCGATATCGGTAAAGGCGGCCTCCCCGGCGGAGGTGTCCGTGCCCTCGATGGTCGCCGACAGGCGGTAGAGCACCGTCACGAACGCCGCGCGGGTCATGACGCCCGTAGGGTTGAACTCAGTCGCGCTCACGCCCCGGACAAGATTGTGCTCGTAGGCGTAGAGTACGAAGGGGAAACTCCAATGCTCTCGCGGCACATCCGTAAATGGCAGGCCGGGGCCGTAATGGTCGGGAGTTTCGTGTTCGCCGGAATCCGTGGGCGTTACGCTGTCGCCGGAATTGGTTGTCGCTACACTGTCGCCGGAATTGGTCGTCGTTACGCCGTCGCCAGAATTGGTTGTCGCTACACTGTCGCCGGAATCGGTTGTCGCTACGCCGTCGCCGGAATCGGTTGTCGCTACGCCGTCGCCGGAATTGGTTGTCATTTCAGTTTTGCCGGAATCGTCGCCCGACAGGGTATCCATGACATCCTGTTCCTCTCCGGTGTCCACGTCGTCTCCGGCGGAAGCGGTTTCCTCCTCGGTGGCTGTGTCGCCGACTGCCGCCGCGTCTTCTTCCCCGGCCTCCGACGCGCGCGCCGGAACGCCCGCAAGCAGACTGACCGATATCGAAAACGCGGCCAGCAGAACGGCCCATTTTCGCAATTGCTCCATAAATCCTCCTGTAGACGGAGACCGCCGCCCCAGATTGGGAGCGGCGGTCTCCCGCGCTTCACTGATTCGTGCTCGCGCTTATCGGCCTGATGTTCAGCTAATGACCTGCGTCACGTTGAAGCCGATGTTCAGTGTCTTGGTATCCGTATTGCCGTAGTAGGATTCGAGAATCGGGGCGAGTCTACTGCGCTTGCTGGCATCCAGCGTGAAGGAGAACGTCACAGACTGGTAGCCGCTGTCCTCGAAGCCCTTCCACGCGGTGTTGAATGCGTCGCTCATCTCGGAGTTCATCACCATACCCGCGAGGAGGTTGGCGACTTCCTTCCGCTCGGCGGCGGTCATCTGACTTCCGCGCTTCTCCGTGCCCCACTTGTTGACGGTCACGGCGTTGCGGTTGCCGCCGTTGAGCTGGCTCTCAATCAGGGAGGCAATCACGGACTGGGCGCTCTGGTTGTTGTTGGACGCCTCGGAGGTCTCGCGGATATCCGTGGAGATACCGTTCCGGAGGCCAACCAGAAGGTCAACCAATACCTCGTAGGAAGTCTGGTCGGTCGGAGTGGCCGTGTCTCTGAGAATCTGCGTGAAGTCGATAGTCAGGACAAGGTTCTGGTTGTTGTTGGTGGCCCTGCCAATGACCGTGGACGTGCCGCCCTTGGTCTTGAGGGTCAGCATATTCTGCGGGTCTTTGGAGTTGCACTCAACAAAGCCGTCGTAGAGGTTCATGAACGCCGCGCGGGTGTTCGCGCCGTCGCCGAGACTGCTAACCCTGCTGGTCAGCGTGTCGCTGGGGCCTTGGATGACTTCCTTGACGACACTGCCAATCAGCTCGCCGGAGAGAACCTGTGTCATGTCAATGGCGACACCGTTGCCTCCGAACGAGTTGTTCCATGTGGTGTTTACCGCGTTGTCGATGTTGCGCAGCATGGCGGTCTTGTCCACCGTGACGCCGAGCTGGGCGGCGTTGTACAGCGCGGGGGCCGCGTTCGTCATCTGGACAGCCTCCGTCGCCGCGTCAAACGTGCCGTCGCCGTTGGAATCGTAGAGAACCTGCGAAATCTCGGCCAGAATCCAGATGTTGAATCTGTCGGCGTACTGGGTCATGGAGACGCTGTTATCCAACTGCGGCCAGTTGTTGCCCGCGGCGGTGACATTGGCGGAGATGGTGAGGGTCGGCATCGTGGAGTTCGTCGCGTTCGGCGTTACCGTGAAGGCCGGCGTCAGGTTGCTGTAGTTATAGTTCGGCTGAACCTGAATCTTGCCGAGGTAGTCGGAGACAAAGCCGCTGAGCTGGGCTTCGGCGCTCTTCCCGGTGAGTTCGCTGGCCAGAGCCGGATACCGTGTCTTGAGCTCGTTCTCCTTCTCCAGACTCAGAATCGTGGTGACGTTCGCCATGACCCGGAAACTGCTCTCCTGAACCGTGCCGTCAAGCAACTGCTGATAATAGGACGTGTTCTCAAGGACAGTAGACTTCGCGGCGCCGGTGACTTCCATCGACGAGGCGTTAGCCTGACGGCTCCGCATTTCGGTGCCGATGGGCCCGGTGACGTTGGCCGGGTCAGACTTCAAGTCGGCCTTCTTGGCCTCGACCACGGACGGGAACACGGTCGCGATACTCGACTTAATCGAATCCTCGAGCATGTTCTTCACGGAATCCGCGCCGGTAATCTTGGCGCCGTTCTCGTCCTCGACCACTCTGTGGCTCAGGTAATAGGCCAAAGTCTGGTTCATGGTGGCGGGGGCGGAGAACTCGTTCGTAATTCCGGTTCTGGTGTTGGTGGCCGGGTCGATTCTCTGGCCGTCGTTGAGGGAGTAAAGGACTTCCTGCACGGTGGCGTCATAGGTCTTGGCGATGTTCGTACTCAGCGAGCGCATGCTGGGCCCGTTGCCTCCGTTGTAGGGGGCTTGGAACAGGACGCTGTAGGAGTCGAACGTGCCGAACGTGACGACCGCGCTGGCCTGCGGGGAGGTCAACTGGAAGGAGAAGCCGCTCGTATTGAGTACGTCGGAGGCGGCGCCGCCGGGGGTCTTCGTGACCTTGATTTGAGTAACCTTCGTCGCGTCGGTCGTCGTCGGGATAATCGTAATGACGGAGTTCTCGAACGCGAAATAGGACTTGGTCTGGTTGCTCACGGTGTCGCCGGCCATGGTGCCGGTCGTCGATTTGAGCTGCTCCTTGGCGGTTTCGGCGGTGTAGCCGGAGGTCAGCATAATGCGTCCGCTCTCGGGTTTGACGCGCACGGAGCCGCCCGTGACCTGTACGGTGAACTCAACCGCGTTGCGGTCCTTGTCCTGAATTTCGACAATGATGTCGGTCAGTTCGCCTTGGGTCAGGTTGATGGTGGCGCTGTCGCTGACTTGGCCGTTAATCGTGACTTCGTAGTCGCTGGCGGACTTGCCGGAGGCTACGGTCGGCGCGGCGGTAACGGTCAGGCTGTTGGTATTGGTGACGACGAGGCCGCTGCTGTAGGTCTCCGGGAGGCCGGAGGCATTCGTGCGGGCGACGTTGTCAAAGGTATTGTTTACGGTGCCCTTTCCGATAATGGTCAGGTTGTAGCCGTAGGAGGTGATTTGCGAGAAGCTCACGCTGAGATTCATCGGCGTAGCGTTCCGGACAGTCTGCTCGGCGGAGATGTTTTCCGCGCTGACAGCCGTGCCGTTATAGGACGCGCTCTGGAACTTGTAGTTCTTCGCGGCAATCGGGGCGGCGGTCAGGTAGACGGGCAGGGTGAAGTTCTCGTTGCCGTAGAGCTCGACATAGTCGGCCTGCGTCATCGGGCTGCCCGCCGTATTGTCCTCGGTCACGATAACCGCGCCGTCGTCGCCCAGCCTGACATAACGGTGAACGGGGAAAGAGGTCACGTTCGCCGAGTCAATCGTCTGAGTGACGCCGGCGATATTCAGGCTGACGGTGCCCTGTCCGCTGATGTTGACAGCGACATCAAAGTTGAGGTTGGCGTTGGCGTTCGCCTCGTAGACAACCGTAACGTTGACGGCCCGGTCGGGCATGACGAAGGTGTACACGTCTCCGGTCTCGGAGGAGTTCGCGCTGTCCTTCGTGTAGGTGACAGCCGCGTTGTCCGCGTCGACTACGGTGATTCCGCGGAGGTGATAGCCTCTGTAGCCGGTCAGGAACGGTACGTTCACCGTGACGGTGTTCAGGTACGTCGCGGGGCTCAGGTCGACGCTCGCCGCGAGAGGCACGTTATCGGGCATCGCGACAGTCGCGGAGCCGTTCCAGAGGAGCGACTGAACCGTGACAGCATGCGTTCTGCCAGCGCCGTTGAGTAACTGCATGTTAATCGAGACGTTGGTCGTCGCGTTGCTCGGGAACGAGGAGCGCGTGATTCTGTAGACGCGAACCGTGTCGGTCTCGGTCGCACTGCCGACGGTGGGCGAAACCAGCGTGGCGGTACTGCCGTCGGCGGGGTTGAACGTAATCACGTTGTCGCCGAACTTGAAGCCGGGCTTCGGCGTGACGATGAGGTAAACATCCGCCGCCGTGCCGTTCGTGACGGCCTTCTGAATGCTGGCAGTGCCGTTAGCGGTCAGGGCCGTCGCGTCGGTGGGGGCCGCGTCTACCAGCGAATAGAAGGCGAACTCGTCGCTGCCGGTCACGTTGACCGTCCAAGTCCGCGCGGTCGGCGGGATGTCGGGGCCGTCGCCGCCCTGCGTGAACGTGGCCGTTACCGTGACGACCGTCGCCGTATTCGCGGTGGTTCCGGTACTGTTGACGGTAATCGTCAGGACGGTGTAGCCGGCAATGCTCGTGTCTCTGTTGGTGATGACGGTATCCGGGAGCACGGTCTCGCCGATGCTCACGGTGCAGTTCTTGTTCACGCTGGCGGCGGCTTCCAGAACCGCGTAGAACGTGAAGGACGCGCCGTGATTGGTCACGTTGTTCCAGTCGATGCTCTGGGCGCGGGGCGCGGTGGCGATGTTCTCGGCTGTGAGCGGGTCTTTACTCAGCCACACACTGCCCTCGGCATTGCTCGCCGCGGCTCTCACGGCGACTGCGTACATGTAGTAGTAGTTGTTCGTGACGGGGCCTATGGGCGAGTAGCCGCCACTGCTGCTGCCGCCGCCGCTGGAACCGCCGCCGGAGCCGCCACTGCCGCTGCTCAGGTACTTCAGCGTGATGGTGACGGGCATATTCTGGGGCACGACGAACGTCGAGACGTTGCCGTTGGTGGTAACGTCGACAGCCCTGCCCTTGGAATCCTTCACCGTGATTTTCACGCGGTAGCCGTCCTGCGGAACGTGGGAAAGTTTCACCACGTCGCCGGGCTGTACGTCGTCGGAGGCGACCTGTACGCCGTCGCGCAGGACGCTGACAAAGGATGTCGTGCCGCGCTTGGCGTTGGTGATGTTCAGGCGGATTCCGTCGTACTCGGTGGGAACCTCTACGGGCGGCTCCTCGATACTGTCGCCGCTGTCGACGGTAGTGCCGCCGTCGATGGGCCCGTCAAGGAGCGGGGTATAGCCGCTCTCGGTGACGAGGTCGAGGAAGCGGGCGAGAATCGCCGCGATAGCCGCGCGCGTGATGGGGTTGCTGGCGCGGACGGTGCCGTCACTGTAGCCGGTGAGCAGTCCGTGGACGCGGGCGTACTCCACATCTTCCGTGAACGCCGAAGAGACAGAACCGGCGTCCGTGAACTGCGCGGGGATGGGGTCGACTACGTGCAGGTTGGTGTAGCGCTTGGCGATAATGTAGCGGTGGATGAGGGCCGCGAACTGTCCGCGGGTGATGGGCGAGTCGGGCTTAAAGGTGCCGTCGCCGAAGCCGCGTACAAAGCCCTGCTCGTCCGCCGACGCCCACGCAATCGGGCCGGCGGCCCGTCTGGTCGGGGTGACATCCGGGAACTTGGTGACAGTGTACTGTCCCTCCAGACTGCTCATGCCCTCCATACGGGCCATGACCATGACGAACTGCGAACGCGTCATCGCGTTGGACGGCTCGAAGGTCGTCGGGGTCTTGCCGTTGAAGAGGCCGGAGCCCACGACCTGATTAATGTAGCCGTAGGCCCAGTGGTCCGTGGGGACATCCGTGAAGCGTTCTGCTCCGCCGCTCTGGACTGTGATTCTGTTGTCTCTTGCCACTGCGAAATTGCACAACGACATCAGCAATGCAAAGACCAGAAACAGCGAAGCAATCCTGTTTTTCATGCAGATTTCCTCCTTTATTGAGATTTACCGGGAATCGACGGACGCCGTGCCGAATGGCCGGACGCATGAAATCCGCGTCACGTAATCCGCCGCTGGCCCATACCTTGTCCACCGTCCGGGGCCTCTGGGGTAACAGGCGTTCGTAAGGTGGGAAATCCGGTACGAGTTCCCTTATTATAATCTGACAATCGGGAAAAATCAAGGGGTTCCACAGATTTTTCATGGGATTCCTGATTTTTTAAGGATTTTGTAACAGGTAAATTTTACCAATTCAGGGGGTACAGGGAAACGTAGGAAATCCCCGGAAAAGGCTAGGAAACGCACCGATTTCATGGGATTTGCGTCACTGCGGGAGGAAACA
>CAMHDB010000073.1 GCA_946183715.1 uncultured Oscillibacter sp. | reverse complement strand
TCATTTGGGCGTTTTCCCCGCTCCCTTTCGGCATAACAAAAAACGTGGCATAACCCTCAAAAATACAGCCGCAGTTTTAGTGCCTTGAAATATTGCAAATTTGCCCATATCTGACTGAATGTTCAAACTTTTCGTTGGCTGTCTTTCCAGAAAACTTGGAAGCTGGTGTCAAAACTTGGAAACTGGCGTAATTCTCAAAAATCTGGTTCTTATCCTCATTCTGGGCAAGCTGGTAAGTGATGTCAAAGAAATCAACCTCCCTGTTTTTCGCGTTGCCGTGCTTATCATACGCCGCGCAAGGCGCGAAGCGCGAAAATTTGTTGACAATCGGGGGATTATCCCGCATAATAGAATGGCGCGCCAAAGCGCGACATGTAACCGGGAGGTTTTTGCGTATGCCGAACTGTGCGATAGTAGGTATTAACTGGGGTGATGAAGGCAAGGGCCGTATGGTAGACCTGCTTACGGAGGAATACGACGTAGTCGTCCGCTATCAGGGCGGCGGCAACGCCGGACATACGGTCATCAATGAAAAGGGAAAGTTCGCGCTCCATCTGTTGCCGTCAGGGATTTTCCGTAGCGGCGTGGTGAACGTACTCGGCAACGGCGTCGCGCTGGACTGCGAGAGCCTGTGGAAGGAAATGGAGCAAATCCGCGAAAAGGGCGTGGAGATTACGCCGGAAAATCTGAAAGTCAGCGACCGGGCGTCGCTGCTCCTGCCGTGGCACCGGGACTTGGACAGTCTGGAAGAGGCGCGGCTGGCCGATAAGAAGTACGGTTCCACCAGACAGGGAATCGCGCCGTTCTACTCCGACAAGTTCCAGAAAAAGACCGTCATGGCGGGGGAACTGCTCTACCCGGAAAAACTGCGGGCGCGCCTCGCGGACATTCTGGAGTGGAAGAACCTGATTCTGCGCCGCGTCTACGGCGCGGAGGGCTACACCATGGAACAGTTGGACGAATGGGTCTCCGCGTGGGGCGAGAAGCTCTGTCCGTACCTCTGCGACACCGGGAAGTTCTTCCGGCAGGCCGTCGCGGAGAACCGGCGGATTCTCTTTGAGGCCCAGCTCGGCTCCCTGCGCGACCTCGACTACGGAATCTATCCCTACACGACTTCCTCGAACCCCGTCGCGGCCTACGCGCCCGTCGGGGCCGGACTGCCGTCCATGAGAATCGACAAAGTCATCGGCGTGGTCAAGGCCTACTCGACCTGTGTCGGGGAAGGCCCGTTCACCTGCGAGTGGTTCGGCGAGGAGGCCGAACGCCTCCGCAAGGAGGGCGCGGAGTACGGCGCGAAGACGGGGCGCCCGCGGCGCGTCGGGCCCGTAGACCTCGTGGCCACCCGCTACGGCATACAGGTTCAGGGCGCCACATCCGTCGCCCTGACGAAACTCGACGTGCTGAGCTATCTGGAACGGATACCTGTCTGTGTGCGCTACCGCCTGCACGGCACGGAGACCGACGACTTTCCGTTCCCGGCGGCGCTCCCGGACGCCGAACCCGTGACGGAGTATCTCGACGGCTGGCGGCGCGACATTTCCGGCGTGCGGAAATGGGCGGACTTGCCCGCCGCCGCCCGCGCGTATGTGGAGTATCTGGAAGAGCGTCTCGGATGTCCGATTAACTACGTATCAGTGGGGCCACAGCGCGACGCCATTATCCTGCGCTGAAGCCAAAATCAAAGCCTTTCCCGCGCGCACGGGGAGGCTTTGATTTTCGTCCGCCTACCGCACAGCCAGACACACGACGCCGGGGACGCTGATTTCGTTCCCCCGCGCGCCGATTGTCCCGTCGGCGTTCCGGGCGAAGGAGACCACGGAGTTGCTGAAGCGGTTCGCCACGAGGAACCAGTCGCCGACGAGGATGAAGTCGCGCGGGTGCTGTCCGCCGCAGGGAACCGTTTGGATGAGGCGGGGCGCGTCGCCTTGCAATTCCACGACGGAGAGCAGGTCCATAGTCCGCGTGGACACGTAGAGGAATCGCCCGTCGCTGCTTATACGGACAGCCGCCGTATCCTTTTTGTGGGTCAGCCCTCCGGGCAGGGTGGAGACGGCAGACAAAATTGCCCAGTCGCCCGTGGAAATCACAAACAGTTCGTTGCTCAACTCCGAGACCAGATACAGCCTCGTGCCGTCTTTGGAAAAGACGCCGTGCCGGGGGCCCGTCCCGGCGGGAAACGGAATCGCCCCCGCCGGATTCATGCCGCGGTCGAACAGCCGCACCTCGTCCAGAAAGAGGCAGGGTACCAGAATATTGTTTTCCCAGCGCAAGACCTGATGACACCCGGCTTTCTCCCGGATAGTTACGGTGTCCCGATACTGTAAAGTTTGGCCCCGGAGGGACAGCCGGGAAACCGTGCCCTCGTGGTAATTCGCGGTGTGGACGGCGCCCCCCGCCGCCGTGACAAAGCAGGATGTACAGCCCTCGAACGCCGCCTGACTGACGACTTTCCCCCGAAAGTCCACCAGCGCCGCGCCGGAACGCTCCGCGAAATCGCATACGGCAACAACGCCGTCCTCCGTGACCGTCAGGTACTTGCTGTTTTGTAACGGAGAGAACAGCCGCGCCGGGGAAAGTTCGCCCCCGTCGAAGTCGAACGCGTACAGTCCCTCGCTGCCGTTTTCCGCGTAAGTGCCCGCGTAAATGGTTTGCCTCATGATTTCCGTCCCTTCCTCCGCGTTTGTTTGCGCTCATTATAGGCGCCCCGTCCCGGCTTGTAAAGGCCTTTTTACCGCGAGGCGTGCAGTACTCGCCCCGCACGGCAAACCGGGCGGTTTTCCCGTCGAGGCGGCTTTACCGCAAGGGGCGAAAAATCGCTTGTAATTTTTCCGGAGTGCTGTTAGAATAGCGGGGTTGACTGAAAGGGGAGATAATTCATGTCAGACGCACGTAAACTCCCGGAACTGTTCGGAAGCATGGTTTTCAACGAGCAGACGATGAAAGAACGCCTTTCGGCGGCGTCCTACGGCGCGTGGAAACGCTGTGTCACGAGCGGAACCGCGCTGGATTTGTCCACCGCCAACGAAATCGCGCAGGCCATGAAGCAGTGGGCCGTAGAGCGCGGGGCCACGCATTTTACGCACTGGTTCCAGCCCATGACGGGCGTCACCGCCGAAAAACACGACAGTTTCATCGCGCCGACGGGCGGCGGCCGGGTTCTGATGG
Organism: uncultured Oscillibacter sp.; assembly: GCA_946183715.1. Lineage (GTDB taxonomy): Bacteria > Bacillota > Clostridia > Oscillospirales > Oscillospiraceae > Oscillibacter. Next base: position 5,328 of record CAMHDB010000073.1, on the reverse strand, counting down.
AGTTCTCCGGAAAGGAGCTCGTCCGGGGCGAGCCCGACGCGTCGTCCTTCCCGTCGGGGGGCCTCCGGGCGACATTCGAGGCGCGCGGATATACGGCTTGGGACCCGACTTCTTTCGCCTTCATCAAAGAGGGCTCCCTGTGCATTCCGACAGCGTTCTGCTCCTACTCCGGCCACGCGCTGGACAAGAAAACGCCCCTCCTCCGCTCTATGGACGAGGTGTCGCGGCAGGCGGTGCGTATTCTCCGGCTGTTCGGCGACACGCAGACGAAACGCGTCATTCCGCAGGTCGGCCCCGAACAGGAGTATTTCCTCATCGACCGCGAGCTGTACCGAAAGCGTCAGGACTTGCGCCTGACGGGGCGGACGCTGTTCGGCGCGAGGCCGCCGCGCGGGCAGGAACTCGACGACCACTACTACGGCGCGATTCGCCCGCGCGTGGCGGCGTACATGCGCGAACTCGACGAGGCCTTGTGGGAACTGGGCATTTTCGCCAAGACGAAACACAACGAAGTCGCTCCGTCCCAGCACGAAATGGCCCCCATTTACACCGACGCCAATACCGCCTGCGACCAGAACCAATTGACGATGGAGGTCATGAAGAAAGTCGCGGAGCGTCACGGGCTTGTCTGCCTGCTCCATGAGAAGCCTTTCGCGGGGTTCAACGGCTCCGGCAAACACGACAACTGGTCGCTGTCCACGGACAGCGGCGAGAACCTGTTCAAGCCCGGCGACACCCCCGGCGAGAACGCCCGCTTTCTGCTCTTCCTCGCGGCGTTCCTGAAAGGCGTCGACGACTATCAGGACTTCTTGCGCGCGACAGTCGCCTTTCCGGGCAACGACCACCGCCTCGGCGGGCAGGAGGCCCCGCCCGCGATTCTGTCCGTATTCCTCGGCGACGAACTGACCGCCGTCGTCAGCGCGATTATCCACGGCACGCCCGTTGAAGCCAGCGGGAAGCGGCAACTCCGGATTGGCGTCGACGTGCTCCCGGCTATCCCGCAGGACACCACCGACCGCAACAGAACCAGTCCCATGGCCTTTACGGGCAACAAGTTCGAGTTCCGCATGCTCGGCTCCTCGCAGTCGGTTTCCGGGCCCAATATCGCCCTGAATACGATTATGGCGGAGGAGCTGCGGCAGTTCGCCGACGAATTGGAGGCCGCCGAAGATTTCCAACGGGAATTGAATGTCCTGATGAAGCGCGTCTTCACCGAACACCGGAGAATCATCTTCAACGGCAACGGCTACGACGAGGCATGGGTACGCGAGGCCGAACAGCGCGGATTGAGTAACTTTACGTCCACCGCCGACGCGCTTCCGATGTACACCGCCGGGAAGAACGTGGAACTGTTCGTCCGGCACGGAATCTACACGGAGGAGGAAATACAGGCCCGCGCCGAAATCCATGTGGAGAACTACACCGCCGTCACGACGATTGAGGCCCGCACCATGTCCGACATGATTCGCCACGAGATACTCCCGGCGGTCTCGGCCTACGCGGCGGAACTGTGCGCGCGCGCAAGCAGGAAGGACGCGCACGGACTGCCCTGTGAGTACGAGACCCGCACGGCGGAGGAAATCGCCGCGCTGACGGACGCTCTTTTCAGTGCCTGCGAGCGTCTGGAACGCGACCTCGGGGAAATGCCGAAAGACCCCACCCGGGCAATGGTCCACAGCCACGACGTGATTGTACGCGATATGGCGGACGCGCGCGCGAGTGCCGACCGCCTCGAAACCCTCACCGCCTCCGACTACTGGCCCTTCCCGAATTACGCGCAACTGCTCTTCTCCGTGTGAATGCCCCTCCGGCCCTGTGGCACGCAAAAAATTCGCCCTGCCTCTTGTCACCTGTGGAAAACTCCGGTATAATGGACGCAATCACACCCGGGCGCGCCCCGGCACTACAGAAGGAGCGAATATCCATGAATGTTCTTGTCATCAACGCGGGCAGTTCTTCCCTGAAGTACCAGCTTCTCAACCCCGAGAGCGGCGTCCTGCTGGCGAAGGGCCTCTGCGAGCGAATCGGAATCGACGGCAAATTCACCTACAAGGCCGACGGCAAGGCGACAAAGGACGCCGTGGACGTGTCCATGCCCACCCACGCCGAGGCGATTCAGGCCGTTATGGACGCCCTCACCGACCCCGCCAACGGCGTCATCGGCTCCATGAAGGAAATCGACGCCGTTGGACACCGCGTCGTACACGGCGGCGAGGCCTTCAACAAGTCCGTGCTGATTACCGACGAAGTGCTGAAAGCCATCGAGGACTGTATCCCGCTGGCCCCGCTCCACAACCCCGCCAACCTGACCGGAATCCGGGCCTGTCAGAAGGTCATGCCGGGCGTGCCCATGGTCGCCGTGTTCGACACCGCGTTCCACCAGACCATGCCCGCCCGCGCCTACATGTACGCCCTGCCCTACGAGTATTACGAGAACGACAAGGTTCGCCGCTACGGCTTCCACGGCACGTCCCACAAGTACGTCGCCGGACGCGCCGCCGCCATGCTCGGCAAAAAGCCCGAAGAACTCAAGCTCATTTCCTGCCACCTCGGCAACGGCTCATCCGTGACCGCCGTCGACGGCGGCAGGAGCGTCGACACCTCCATGGGCTTTACGCCGCTTGCGGGCGTCCCGATGGGCACCCGCTCCGGCGATTTGGACGCGGGCATTTTGCAGTACCTCATGAACAAGTACGGCCTGAGCATTGACGAAATGCTGAATATCCTTAACAAGAAATCGGGCGTACAGGGCGTGTCGGGCGTGAGCTCCGACTTCCGCGACCTGACGGACGCTTTCGAGAGGGGCAACGAACGCGCCGGATTGGCCGTCGATATGTTCAACTACGGCGTCAAGAAGCTCATCGGGGCCTACGCGGCGGCGATGGGCGGCGTGGACGCGGTCATTTTCACGGCGGGCGTCGGCGAGAACAGCGCCGCGCAGCGTATGGCTATCGCCTCCGGGCTGGAGTTCATGGGCGTGAAGATGGACGCCGACGCGAACAAAGTACGCGGCAAAGAGGCCGTCATTTCGGCGGCGGATTCGCGCGTCAAGGTTCTGCTGATTCCCACGAATGAGGAACTCATGATTGCCATGGACACGGCGTCGATTGTGAAGTAAGGACGGAAACGGGGCCGCTTTGTGCGGCCCCGTGGAGGGAAGAGCATATGACAGGAAATGACGTTATAAACACGTTTGCACAGTCCATCACGACAGTAGGCGTTGGGCTTATTGCCTTTATTTTTCTCTGTGTCTTTTTTGTTTGGCTGTCATCCAAAATCACGCGAAAGCGCACGGAATGGGAACCTGATTTACAAAGAGACATTCCGCTTTCCCCGGAAGAAATCAAGGGACGGCGCGGAGAGAATTTTATCGCGAAAGTTCTGTACGAGACTGTCCCCGGGGAATTTCAGGTTTTCCGGAACGTGTACGTTCCGAACGGCGACGCAACAACGGAAATTGACCTTGTCATGGTGCATGAAACGGGCATTTTCGCCTTTGAGAGCAAGAACTATAACGGCCTGATTTCCGGCTCTATGGACGCCCTCAACTGGGCGTATATCCACCCGAACCGGAAAAAGTACTTGTTCTATAATCCGGTTCGGCAGAACCGGACGCACATAAAAGCGCTGTCAAAGTATCTGCAAATACCGGAAAATCGGTTCTTTTCGTACATTGTATTTTCAAAGCATTGCAAGTTGGAGCGCGTCCCGGAAAGTACGCGTTCCGTCGTGATTACGCGGGCCCCGGAACTGGCGGCAGAGTTGCAAGATATGCTCTCCGCGCTCCCGGCGCTCTACAGCGCGGAGGAAGTCCGGGCGATTTCCGACCGCCTAGCCCCCCTGACGAATGTCGATTCCGCCGTAAAAGCAAAGCATATCCGGGACATCCGCGACGCGCAGGAATCGGATACCTGTCCGTGGTGCGGCGGGAAACTCGTCACGCGGCGCGGAAAGTACGGCAAATTTCTCGGCTGTTCGTCCTATCCGCGGTGCAAATTCAAGCGCAATATTACGAGGTGACAACATGAAAATCGGCTTACAGTTTGCCATGTCCGCGGAGTTCCACGCGCTCCCCGGCGCGAAAGACATCGAACCTTTCCAGACGGTTTCCGGCGTCCCGTTCTACAACGTCGCCCCGGATATTATCGCCTGCGCGGGGGGTGTCGGGAAAGTCAACGCCGCTATGGCCTGCGAAATCCTGTGCCTGCGCTTCGGCGTGGACATGGTCGTAAACGCGGGCGTGGCCGGGTGCATGACGGATTTGCCCACGGGTACGCTCGTCGTGCCGTCCGACTACGTACAGCACGACATGGACACCAGCGCCCTCGGCGACGCGCCCGGGTTCGTGTCGACGGTCAAGCGGCTGGAGTTCCCGACGTGGCGTCCGGAACGCTGTGTGGAACTCCTGCGCGCGGCGGGCGTGGAGGCGCACACGGGCCGCGCCGCGACCGGCGACTGGTTCGCGACCGGTACCGAACGCGCGCGGTGGATTCGCGACACGTTCCGCCCGGTGCTCATGGAAATGGAAGGCTGTGCAATCGCGCAAGTCTGTTGCCGGAACGATACGCCTTTCGTGGCGCTGAAATCGGTCTCCGACCACCTTTTCAACGAGGGACAGGTCGAGGAATACTTCGACTACGGACGGGCGCTGGAAAATCTGGGCCGGGTGTTACTGCCCTTCGCGCTGGCCCTGCAAAAGGAAACCCTGTGACGGGAGGATTGTACATGGAACGTATCGCGAGTTTTGAGGTAGACCACACGAAATTACTGCCGGGGCTGTACCTGTCGCGGCGCGACGGCGATATTGTCACGTTCGACCTGCGCCTGAAGCGTCCGAACTCCGGCGACCTGCTCTCCAACAGCGAAATGCACTCCGTCGAACACCTCGTAGCCACGCTGTTGCGCAACTCCCGGGAAAAGGACGCCGTGATTTATTTCGGGCCAATGGGCTGTCAGACGGGGTTCTATTTCCTGTTCGACAACCGCCGCCTGTCGCTGGAAGGGGCGGTTTCGCTGGTGAAGGAAGTCTTCACGGCGGCGGAGGGCGTCGTGGAAATGCCCGGCAAGAGCGCGGCGGAGTGCGGCAACTACGCAAACCTCGACTTGGAGACAGGGAAGCGCGTCTGCCGCTTTTACCGGGACGTTATCCGCGACTGGAACGCCGCGAAACTCTCCTATGACTGAAACCATACCGTAGCCTCTCCGGCGTTTTTATTTTGCCAAGTCCCGGCAGTGTCATGAAGGTGTTGCAATTTTACAAACAGTATGGTATTATATCACAACATAAGGAGGTATTGTTATGGTTTATCAGAAAGTGAAATGTCCGTT
>CAMHDB010000072.1 GCA_946183715.1 uncultured Oscillibacter sp. | reverse complement strand
TCAAACGGAGAACAATTTTTCCACATTGACCCGTTGCGTTGAGGCGGCGCGTATGTTACAGCCGAAACTTGTCAGCGTGTCGGCGGCGGGGCCGTTGCGCCTGCGCCTTGTGTACGAGACCGGGGAAGAAAAGCTGTTCGACGTGTCGCCATACGCGCGCGGCTCGTGGTACGGGGAACTGCGCGACCCGGCCTATTTCCGGACAGTCCGCCTTATCGACGGCGGCGCGGGTATCGAATGGGCACACGGGCAGGACATCGCGCCGCACGAACTCTACGAATTAAGCCGCGCCGTCGACGGCCCCACGGATTCCGACTAAGCAGGTCAAATTTTTCCCGCCGTACCGGAAAGCACGGCGGGATTTTTTACGCCTCGGAGAGATTGTACTTCTTTACATTCAGGTGTAATTTCCCGTCTGCAAAGAAGGAAATGCCCTCGGCGTTCAGGTCGGTATTGATGGTAAACGTCATGACTTTCGCGCCGTCGTCTACGAATACCTCGGCGCTGTAGCGGTCGAGAATCAGGCGGAGTTTGATTCTGCCGTCCTTGTGCGGGACGTTGGCGCGGCGCTGGTGGATAATCGCGCGGCGCGAACCCGAAAACTTGCGGTCTACTTTCAGCGTCGACTCGTGCGGGCGGAAACTGACGCCGCTCCGGAACTGGTCGTTCAGCGCGAAGCGTAGCGCGAAACGGTTGTACACCGGGGAATCGGCGTCGGGTTCTACCGTGACTTCCAAATCGACAAGCCGCCCCGCCACGCCCGGAAGGAATACTTCCCCGTCCTCTACGGTCACGTTCTCGTAGCTGATTTCGTCGCGGCGGAGGCGTTCCAGCTCCCGAATCGGCGTCTGGTACAGAATCCCGTTTCTTACGCTCAATTCGCGCGGAATCGTCATCTGTCCGAACCACGGCGTAGACTTGACATGTAAATTGCACGTATCCCAATTCTGCATCCAGCCTATCATGATACGCCGCCCGTCGGGGGAAAGTATCGTCTCCGGCGCGTAGAAGTCGATACCGTAGTCAATCGCGTGGTCGGATTCCTCGGTGAATGTCTCGGTTTCGGGGTCGTAGCCGCCGACAAAGTAGAATGTGCCGTTGCCGTTGTGGTACTCCAGCGCCTTCGGGAGCATATCCTGCGAACTGCCCAGCAGTACGTACTTTCCATCCAGTTCAAAGAAGTCGGGGCACTCCCACATATTCCCGATTCGGTTCCGGTTTTCCTGTAAGGCGCGGACGAGTTCCCAGTGCTCCAAGTCGACGCTCTTGTAAAGCAACATCTGTCCGCCCTGCGCGGCGTCGCGGTTGGCAATCAGCGCGCGGTAACTGCCGTCGCGGGCCTGCCAGATTTTCGGGTCGCGGAAGGCGTGGCGGCTCCCGCCCTCCGGGAGATTCGCCGCCGTAATGACGGGGTTGTGCTCGTACTTCTCGTAGTCGATACCGTCGCCGAACGCAAGGTTCTGCGTCTGGACTTCGCGCACCTCCCCGGTCTCCGTGAACTCCTTCGCGTTGCCCGTGTACATTAAGAGGTGACGCCCGTCGGGGAGGGAGAGCGCCGTACCGGAGAAACAGCCGTCGCGGTCGAACGGACGGTCGGGGGCCATCGCCGCCGGGAGGTAATTCCAGTGCAGCAAGTCCGAACTGACGGCGTGGCCCCAGTGCATGGGGCCCCAGTGGGAGTCGTAGGGGTGGTACTGGTAGAACAAATGGTACTGTCCCTTGTACCACGAAAAGCCGTTGGGGTCGTTCAGCCAACCCACGCGGGCCGAAAGGTGGAACGCGGGCCGCGTCTCGCGGGGAATCAGGGCCTCCCGCGCTTCTTCATAACGTCTCGCGTCCCGTAACGCTTGGCTCATGGGCGTTTCCTCCTGAAATCAGACTTCGTGCTTCATGCTGTCCTCTAGGGCGTCGACGATGGTCGGTACGACTTTCGTCGCGCACTTCTGGAGTTCCTCGGGGGCGTAGGGGAACGTATAGGACACGTCCGACGCCTCAATCAGCGGCAGGTCGTTTACGGAGTCGCCGATACCGTAGAGCACGATATCGCCCCACTTGCTTTTCATGTAGTCGCGGAGGAACTCGACGCCCTTGCCCTTGGAACACCCCTTCGGGGCGATGTCGATTTCGATGACGTTCTGGAAGGCCTGTACTTTGTCGCCGAATTTTTTGTTAATCATGGCGGCGTTGGCGGCGGCTTCCTCCAAACTCTCCGTGTGTACGCTGACTTGGTGAATCAGACCCGGGGGGCAGTCGTCGACGCCGCTGATGACGTAGTATTTGCCGGGGTAGTCCATCTTGGCGAATACGCAGATATCGCCCTCTACGTCCAGCGTCAGGCGGTAGCCCTTGGGGAGCATTTCCTTTACAATGGCGTCGGCTACGTCCTTGTCGACGCCGCGCTTGAGAATCGGCTGGAAATTCTGGTCGACGATGTTCGCGCCGCTGCTGGTGATGTAGAAGTCGGGCTTGACGAAACCCGTGATAAACGGGGTCAGTCCGCCGACCTGACGGCCCGTGCAGAGGCCGAACAGGTGTCCGGCGGCCTGATACTCGCGGATTTTTTCCACGTTCTCGGGGGGGAGTTTGCGTTCCGGCTCGGCCTTGTAAAAGTACAGCGTGCCGTCGAAGTCGCTGGCGAATACTTTCTTTTTCATGAATCATTCTCCGTTTCCGTTACAGAATCGCTTCCCCGCCCGTACAGGACGGGGAAAGCGCCGCGTGTCCGGTCAGATTACAAAGTCGTCGACGACAGAGGGCGTCATTGTCCAGAGTTTCACGGACGCGCCGTCTGTGACCGTGTAATGGAACTCGTCGGCGGTGGGGTAACTACGCGTGGTGAACGTTGCTTCGCCCGAATTGGCGAAAATCTCCGTGGACGAGCGGTCAATGAAGATTTGGAGCTTTTTCAGCGGGGTGTCAAGCGGCATATCGAGAACCTCGCCCACGGACTGGTTGAAACGCTTGTCCATGCCCGTCTTGTCGACGGTACAGGTCTTTGTCGCGGCGTTGTAGTGCAGGCGCATACCGCCGGAACCGTCGGCCTTGGCGAACAGGTTCAGGTCGAAATCGCCGTCGGCGGGGCATACTTCCAGCTCACAGGCCGCCGGGAGCGTGCCGTCGGGGGTGAGTTCCTTGTCGCGCAGGGTCTCAATGCCGCTGATGGGCGTCTGCACGAGGCGCCCGTCTTTCAGACGGAGTTCGCGCGGGAGCGACATACTCCCTTCCCAGTCCTCCTCCTCGGTGGGGTAGTGGTTGTCGGGGAGGCCAATCCACGCGATGAGAATGGCCTTGTCGGGGTCGCCGACATTCGCCGCGCCCTGCGCCGCGTAGAAGTCGAAACCGAAGTCGAGATAGCGGTAGCCGCCGTCGGGGGTGAACGTCAGGGAATCGTAGTCCATAGCGCCGATGAGATAGACGTTGTGGTTGGTACTCTCGGCGCGCCCGGGGAGTTTCGTGTACTGCGGGGAGAAAATGAGCACGTCCTTCCCGCTGATGTTGACGATATACGGGCACTCCCACATACCGCCGAACTTCTCGAAGCCGGGCACTTTCAATTCCCCGGCGAACGTCCAGCCCTTGAGGAGTTCGGGGGACTTGTAAATGAGCACGGTACCGCGCTTGTCCATAGTCTGCGCGCCGATGAAGATGAAGTAGAGCTTCTTCTGCTCGTTCCAGACGATTTTCGGGTCGCGCTGGTGTTCGCTGTAGTCGTCGCGGGGGCCGAAGAGGGGCTTTTCGAGTTTTTTGGGGCGGTTGTCGGGGCCGAGAACTGCCGCGCAGGTGTAGGGGGTACGCGTCCAGTCGTCGTCGCGGTGGTTGCCGGTGTAGAAGAAGTAGAGGTCGTCGCCGGAGGAAATGGCGGAGCCGGAATGCGTGCCGCGGTTGTCGTAGAAGCAGTCGGGTTTGAGGCCGATTCCGGCGTTGCGCCAGTGGATGAGGTCGGTACTGGTGACGTGGTACCAGTATTTCAGGCCGTGTACGGCCCCCCACGGGCACCACTGGTAGCACAAATGCCACACGCCTTTATGGAGCGCGAAGCCGTTCGGGTCGCTCGACAGGCCCGTGACCGGCTGAATGTGGTACGTCTGACGGTAGACGGATTTGCTGATTCGCTCGTACAGGTCCCGCACTTCTTCCGCGTCGTGGAGTTCGCGGTAGCGTTCTTCCCGTGTCCACTCTTTCATGTGCTTCTCCTCCTGCATGCTTCACTTGTCGCCCGCGCGCGGGCGGGGTTTCCGTGGAAGATTATAGCACATTCCGCGCCGTCAAACAAGGGGGAAAAGCGTCCGCTATGGGAGAATTTCCCGGCGCGCGGGGAGTTCCACGGCGGCAATACGTCGGCGGGAAATTTTCTGGTATCCGTTTCCAGAATTTGTAACTTTTGCCGCGCGTTTTTCGGGCCGACCCCAAAAAAAGCGCGCCCGGATACGAATAGATTAGCAGAAGGACAGCGGGATTCCGCCTGTAACGCTTGCAGTTTCCCTCCGGCTGTGCTATACTCGACGCAGACAAAGAGAACTCTGCCGCCGCAAGCGCGCGGCACTTGCTAAAGGGGAAACTAATATGAACTATCTGGAACAGGAGGTCATCGCCGCCAAGACAGACGAACAGGCCCTCAACAGTCTGGTGGAGAACCACAAGCAGTGGATTTTACGTTGTGCCTCCGAGGCCGCGCACCGCTACATTACCGACAGCGACGACGAGTGGTCGGTCGCGTTGCTGGCCTTTCTGGCGGCTGTCCGGGGCTACGAGACGGAAAAAGGCTCCTTCCGGGGCTTCGCGGGGGTGGTTATCCGGCGGCGAATCGTGGACTATCTCCGTTCCGAATGGCGTCACGGCGCGGAGGTCTCCGTCACGCCGGGCGCGTTCGACGGCGAGCTGCCCGAGGAGGAGGCCACGGGCACGAATCTACAGGTACAGTCGCAGGTCGTCGCGGAGTCGATGGCGGCCTCCGACGCCGATTTGAGCACGCGCACCCGCGAGGAAATCGCGGAGATACAGTCCACGCTCCAGCGCTACGGCTTCTCCTTCTTCGACCTGACGGAGTGCTCCCCGAAAGCCGAAAAGACGAAACGTCAATGCGCGTTCGCGGTACTGACCCTCATGGGCAACCCGGTCATGTTGGAACAGCTCCGGCGGGGGCGTATGCTCCCGATGAAGGAACTCAGCGCGTCCAGCGGCGTGTCGCGGAAGATTCTCGACCGCCACCGCCGCTACATCATCGCCGCCGCCGAAATCCTCAGCGGCGACTACCCAATACTATCCGCTTATCTGGACTATATCAGGAAGGTTTGACAGCTATGAAAGGATTAGTCATGGAAGTCCGGGACGGCTTCGCCGCCGTATTCCGGGAAGACGGCGCTGTGGTTAAAATCCGGCAGAGCTGTCAGGTGGGCGACACGATAGAACTGCCCGAGTTGCCGCAGGAGAGCGCGCGCAACGCGTGGCAGACGTTCAGCGCGGGCGTCGGGGCGCTGGGCGCGAAAATCAGCCAGTTCCCGTCGCGCATGAAACAGGCGGCGCCCGCCCCCGTGGAGGACGCCGCGCCCGATACGACCGAAATCATTTCCGGTACCGTGCGCGACACCCTCGACACACAGAAACCCGCGTCCCCTGTTGACACTCTGGGCGACGCGACCGGAATCATCTCCGACACCGTGCGCGAAACCCTCGACGCGCGGGAGTCCGCGCCCGGGGCGACAGGCGCTGTCCCCGATACCACACGGGACGCGTCCGAGGCGACGAGTACCGCCCCCGAGACCGATACCGTGTGGCACCCCGTATTCCCCGGCGACGAGACGAGCGATACCACACAAGACGCGCCCGAGGCGACGAGTAGCACCCCCGAGACCGATACCATCTGGCAACCCATCTTCCCCGACGACAGACCCGATACCGCCTCCCCCACGGACGACGCGACGCCGGAAGCCCCCCTTTCGTCCGGCACCGTGTTCGATAGCCCCGACGCCCCCACGACGGTTATCCCCGATGTCAGTCAGGCCCGGAAAACCTCCAGAGCCTCCAGAGACCGTCAGAAAACGATTCGATTCCCCGCCGGACTTCACATTCTGAAGGCCGTCAAGGGAAAAGAGAACGCCGGGGATTCTTCCGACGCGTCCGGGAAACGCGCAAAAAAGAAGGTCTGGTGGAACGATTCCCGATTCCGCGGCGCGGTCGCCGCTCTCTTGGCTATCGCAATTCTCGGCGGTTCCGTCACCTATAACACTGCGTTCGCCTGCGCTTATGTCTCCTTCGACGTGGACGAATCGTCGATTGAGTTCTCCATTAACCGCATGGGGCGCGTCATTTCCGTGAACGCAATCAGCCCGGACGCCGCCGGCCTCGCGCAGTCCCTGCAAAGCGACGTGAAAAACAAGGCCGTCGATGACGCGGTCGCCTACACGATGGACGTATTCAAGGACGCGGGCTATCTCGACAGCTCCAACGGCGAAATTATCGCCAGCGTCACCTCCAAGGCCGAAAAACGCAGTATGGAGTTGACGCAGACCGTCGCGCAGACGGTGGAGGGCAGTAAGCAGGACGGCGTGAAGCTGTACCTGATGGAGGCCAGCGACGGCGAACGCGGCGCGGCATTGGCCCGCAGGGTCAGTCCCGGACGGTATCTCATCCAGCGTTCGGGGCACTCCATGCCGCCGCGCGACACGGGAGCCTCCGCCGTGACGGTCAGCCAGACGCCCGAGGCACCCGATACGCCCGAGGCACCCGACACGCCGGATATGTCGGCGGTGGAGGCGCTTCCCCCGGCTAACCCCGCCGTACAGGCCGGGACGACCGCACAGGCCGGGACTCCAGTACCCGATTCCGGCGCGTCCCCGACGCCCACAACCGATTCCGGCGCGACGACGGACGGCGGCACGACGACAGCGACAAGAACCGATTCCGGAACTACCAAGACAAGGACGGATTCCGGAACTACCACGCCGAGAACGGATTCCGGGAATACAACGTCGACAAAGACCACGACCTCGACCTCGACGAAAACTCCAGCCACGTCGAACGGCACCAAGAGCAACAGTAACACCAGCGGCACCAAGAGCAACAGTAATACCAGTGGCACCAAGAGCAACAGTAATACCAGCGGCACCAAGAGCAACAGTAATACCAGTGGCACCAAGAGCAACAGTAACACCAGCAAGAGCAAGAGCAACAGTAACACTGGCGGCACCAAGAGCAACAGCGGAACGAGTGCCCGGAATACCGACAGCGGCAGGACGACTGCCCCGCAGCCTGTCACACCTGCGCCTGCGCCACAGCCCGTAACGCCCGCGCCGGAAGTCCCCGCCGTACAGCCGGAGCCTGTCGCGCCGTCCGGGCCAGAGAGGCCCGTCACGCAACCCGAGCCGATTGCACAGCCCGAACCCGAGCCGGAAAGCAGACCTGTCACACAGCCCGAACCCGAACCGGAAAGCAGGCCTGTCACACAGCCCGAACCCGAGCCGGAGAGCAGGCCCGCCGTACAGCCCGAACCCGAACCGGAAAGCAGGCCTGTCACGCGGCCCGAACCGGAACCCGAACCCGAGCAGTTATGGGGCGGCAACCGTCCGGAACTCAGGACGGCCCAGCCTTCTCCCGGCGACCCCGGCGAGACAACCGGGCCGCGTGGGGAAGAACCCGCGAGGCCGAGTAACAGCGAATCGGACGGCCCCGACGACGGCGAGACGACGCGGACTGTCAACGCGCCCCCGAAGCCGGAGAACAGCGAGCCGGTAAGCCCCGGACGCCCCGACGACGGCGAGACGACGAGACCCGCGACAGAGCGTCAGTCGGAACCCGTCAACGAGGCCCCGAGACAGTCCGAGCCTGTGAACGAAGCGCCGAGACAGTCCGAACCTGTGAACGAAGCGCCGAGACAGTCCGAACCCGTCAACGAGGCCCCGAGGCAGTCCGAGCCCGTCAACGAGGCCCCGAGACAGTCCGAGCCCGTCAACGAGGCCCCGAGACAGTCCAAGCCCGTCAACGAGGCCGCGGGACAGTCCGAGCCTGTAAACGAAGCGCCGCGGCAGTCCGAACCCGAGAGCGGCGGCGGGGAAGCCCCCGCGCCCGCGGAGCTGTCCGGACACGTTGAGGAACCTCCGAGGCAGTCCGAAGCCTCGAACAACGGCGGAGAACCGTCCGGACGCCCTGCGGCGATGTAAAAACTCCGTGTCGTCGGCGTTCCGCGCCGCGTCACGTCTCCCTGTCCCGGTGAGGACGGGGAGACGATTTCTGCCGGATTGCAAAGAGGAGGTCGGAGTATGAAAATTCCGTCGGTCTTCCGCGCCGTATTTGGGGATGCGTTCCGCACGGAGGAACTGCGCGTAGGCGATATTTACGGAATGCTGTACCGTCCCACGGGGCCGAAGCGGCGCCGGCCTGCGGTGATTCTCTCCCACGGCTACGCGGGCAGTACGGCGAACTGTACGCCCTACGCCGAGCGGTTCGCCGCGCACGGGTTCGCCTGTTACGTGTTCGACTTCCACGGCGGCGGCCCGGCGTCGCGCAGTCCCGGAAAAATGACCGAAATGTCCGTGCTCACTGAGGCCGCCGATTTGGACGCCGTGCTGTCACGCGTCCGGGAGTTGAAAGGCGTGGACGCGTCGCGGGTCTTCCTGTGGGGAGAGAGTCAGGGCGGCTTTGTGTCGGCCTAC
>CAMHDB010000071.1 GCA_946183715.1 uncultured Oscillibacter sp. | reverse complement strand
TCCATTACGCTCCTGCTCACGTCCTTTCTCCGCGAAAACGCCGGATACGTCTATCTGTTGTTGCAAATCGCGGCGCTCGCCGTCGCGCTGTGGGTGTACCAGCGTCCGGGCAGTCAGAGCTATAAACTGGCGTGGATGTGCCTGTTGACCGCTACCCCCGTTCCCGGTATGATTCTGTTCTACCTGTGGGGCGGGGCGCGGCAGTCGAAACGCCTCAGCCTGAAATACGTCCCGCCCGTCCGGGAGGACTACGAGCGGAGAATCGACTACGCCCGGAACCTGCGTAACCTGCGCGAATACTCCCCCGCGTGGGGCCGCCTCGCCGCCTACCTCATGAAACGCGACTGCTGGCTGTTCCGCGACACCACCGCGCGCTACTTCCCCGACGGCGCGGACTTCTTCCGCAGTCTGCTCTCCGACATCCGCCGCGCCTCGCGCTATATCTTCCTCGAATACTATATCCTCGCGGAGGGGCAGGTCTGGGACGCCCTGTTCGACGCCCTCCGCGAACGCGCCGCCGCCGGCGTCGAAATCTGTATCATCTTCGACGACTTCGGGAATTTGTTCCGCTTCTCCGGCGACGCCCTCCGCGCCCTACAGGACGCCCGCATTGAGGCGCAGATGTTCAACCCCGTACACCGTTATATCGGGCGCGTCTACTTCAACTACCGCGACCACCGCAAGATAGCCGTCGTCGACGGCGAAATCGCCTACACGGGCGGTATCAACCTCGCCGACGAGTACGCGAACCTCGTCGAGCGCTTCGGACACTGGAAGGACAGCGGAGTACGTCTACACGGCCCCGGCGCGTGGGGCTTCGCCGCGTACTTTATGCAGCTATGGAAAATGCTGGGCCGTACCCTCTCCCGCCCCGACGACGACTACCGCCCGCAACGTATCTTCCCACCCGCCTTCGGCTACTGTCAGCCCTTCTCCGACGGCCCCCTCCGGAATCCCGACTACCCCATAGAGGAAACCTATCTGCAACTGATTTCCTCCGCGCAGCGCACGCTCTACATGACCACGCCCTACTACGCCGTGGAGGAATCCATGCAGACGGCCTTGTGTATCGCGGCGGACGCGGGCGTAGACGTGCGGCTGTGCGTCCCGGCGATTCCCGACCACAAATTAGCCTACCTTGTCGCCGAAACCTACTGGGGACAGCTACTACGGCACGGCGTCCGGATTTACCGCTACACCCCCGGTTTCCTCCACGCCAAAAGCGTGCTCGTCGACGGGGAAGCCGCCCTCGTCGGCTCGACCAATATGGACTACCGCACGTTCCAGTTGCACTACGAATGCGGCGTCGTACTCTACCATATGCCCGTCATACGCGACATTCAGAAGGACTTGGAAAACGTCATGGCCCGGAGCGAACTCTATACGCTGGAGGCGTGGGAGGCGCGCCCGTGGACACGCCGTCTGGCGGCGTCCGTCCTCAAACTCGGCGCAATCTGGTTGTAATGCAGGAGGTATCATCATGGAGCAGGGCCGGAATGTCATTCAAGTGGACGTGTCTTTCGCGCGTTGCGCCCTGCCGCCGCGCAAGCCCGACGGCCATAAAGGCGACTTCGGGAAAGTGTTCCTCGTCGGCGGCTCGCGGGCCTATACGGGCGCGCCGTACTTAATGGCGGCGGCGGCCTGTAGCTCGGGTTGCGGACTGGTCTTTCTGGGCGTCCCGGGCGGGATATGGGCCGTGGAGGCCTCGCGCTGTGTCTCGTCGATTCCCGTCGCCCTCGGCACCGCCGATTCCCTCGCCCCCGACGCACTCCCGACGTTGCGGGGACAGGCGCAAGCCTGCGACGTACTCGCAATCGGGCCGGGCCTCGGGCGCTTCGACGGCGTCGCCGATACCGTCCACGCGTTGCTGTCCGAAACGGAAAAGCCCGTCGTTTTGGACGCCGATGGCATAAACGCGCTCGGCGGGCATATACATATACTGTCGGAGCGGCGCGGGCGCGTCACGATTCTGACGCCGCACGACGGGGAATTTGCGCGGTTACTGGGCGGCAACACGACGCCGGAGAGTATCGCCAAGGCGGACAGGGCCAAACTCGCGCGCGACTTCGCCACGGAATACGGCTGTATTCTCGTGCTGAAAGGACACCGGACGATGACCGCCACGCCGTCGGGGACGGTACTCGTGAACACGACCGGGAACTCGGGGCTGTCGAAAGGCGGGAGCGGCGACGTGCTGACGGGGCTTATCGCGTCGCTGTTGGCACAGGGCGCGACGCCCGTACAGGCCGCCGCCGGGGGCGTGTGGATTCACGGGCGCGCCGCCGACTACGCCGCCAATACGCTCACGCCCTACGCCGTGACGCCGCTCGACGTAATCGGGGCGTTTCCGCTGGCGTTCGGCGAACTTCTGGACGCGGAGTGACTTTCTATATTTGGAGGCGCGGACGTGCGAAAACTGCCTTGTGTACTCATGATAATTCTGTGCCTGACGGGCTGTGGCGGGGAGGCCGAACCCGGCGCGAACGCCTACAGGTTACGCTATCAGGAGGCGGGCGGCTGTACGATGACGGCCACGGTACGCTGTACGGAGTACGGCGCGCCTTGGGAGGCCGTGCTGTCGTGTACGTACTCCCCGGACGGCGAACGCGTCGTAGAGGTTGTGTCGCCGGAGACTATCGCGGGCGTTAAGGTGGTGCTACACGGCGACGCCCGGCAGTTACAGTCGGACGGGCGGCGCCTCAACGCCGGACGCGTCAGCGCGGAGGGAATCAGTCCGGCGGACGCGCTCCCCGCCCTCGTCGACGCCCTCCGCGACGGCTGGCTACTCGAAGAAAACGAGGAGGATTACAACGGCGTCGCCTGTACGCGCCTCCTGCTTGACACAACAGGCGCGGCGGGCGAAAAGCTCTACTTTACCATCTGGCTCAACCGCGCGGACGGCGCGCCAGTACGCGGGGAAATCGCCGTCGGAGAGGAAACCGTCATGTCCGCGGAGTTTACATCGTTCTCGTTTTCTGGTACAATAGAGGAAACGGCCTCATAGGCCGTAAAAGAAGGAGGATACACGATGGAAGAAGAGATACTCCGCCGGACGTGGGCGGAAATCGACATGGACGCCCTGTCGCACAACTACCGCGCCGCGCGGGAGAGAATCGGCCCCGGGGTCAAGTATCTGGGCGTGGTCAAGGCCGACGCCTACGGGCACGGGGCCGTACAGGTTTCGCGGAAATTGCAGTCGCTGGGCTGTGACTATCTGGCGGTATCCAGTCTCGACGAGGCGCGCGAACTCCGGCGCGGCGGCGTCACCATGCCCGTACTCATCCTCGGGCACACGCCCCCCGAAATGACGCCACAGCTTATCCGGCACGACCTCACGCAGACGGTCTCCGCGCTGGCCAAGGCGGAGGAATACAGTCAGGCGGCGCAAGCGGCGGGCGGCGTCTTACGGGTACATATCAAAGTCGATACGGGCATGTCACGGTTAGGCTTCCTTGTGCGCGGGGAACATTTCGCGGGCGGCGTCGACGCCATCGCGACGGCCTGCGCCCTGCCCAACCTCGACGCGGAGGGAATCTTTACCCACTTCTCCACGTCCGATTCCGACGACCCCGGCGACCGCGCCTACGCTATGGAACAATTCAACGTGTTTCTGTCCGTCCTCGACGCCCTCGCCGCGCGCGGACGCCGTTTCCGTCTCCGGCACTGCGCCAACAGCGGCGCACTCGCCCGGTACCCGGAAACGTTCCTCGACATGGTGCGCCCCGGTATCGCCCTCTACGGCCTCGGCGACGACGCCGATACCCTCGGCCTGTGCCCCGTCATGTCGCTCTACTCCTGCGTGTCGACCATCAAAGTTTTCGACGCCGACACCCCTGTCAGCTACGGGCGGCTGTACCGTACCCCGGACAGGCGCCGCGTGGGCGTCTTGCCTGTCGGCTACGCGGACGGGCTGTTCCGGGGCTTCTCGAACCGCCTCGCCCTCTGGACGCCCGGCGGACCCGCGCCCATACTCGGGCGTATCTGCATGGACATGACGATGGTCGACCTCTCCGGACTGCCTAATATTCATGTTGGCGACACGCTCGAAATTTTCGGGCCGCACCAGTCGGCGAACGCCCTCGCCGCCATGCTGGACACGATTCCCTATGAACTCGTCTGCGCCGTCAGTAAGCGCGTCCCGCGCCTGTACAAAGAGCACGGACAGGTGACGGAACGCAGTCTCCGGATTCTCGGTCAGGACACCCTTTCGGCCCCGACTGCATAGGATAAACAGGAATTTGTCCCCGGCGGGTATAAATTCCGTCCCTGTGTGGGAGACTGAAAGTGGCCTTGTCAAGCGCGGAACCCGCCGCGCGGCGGGTACTTCTTTCGGTGGAGTGTGAACTTTGTGGATACGACTGTCAGACGCGGCGACATTTACTACGCCGACCTCTCCCCCGTGGTAGGCAGTGAACAGGGCGGTGTCCGGCCCGTGCTGATTATCCAGAACGATACCGGCAACCGCTACAGCCCTACTGTGATTGCGGCGGCGATTACTTCCCAGACCGGGAAGGCCCGCCTCCCCACTCACATAAACCTTCCGGTCAACGCGAACTCCGGCCTCAGTCGGAACTCCGTGATTCTGCTCGAGCAGATTCGCACGCTCGACAAAAAGCGCCTGCGGGAACGGATGGGACACATTGAGGAGAACATGATGACCAAAGTCGACGAGGCGATTGCCGTGAGCTTCGGCCTGCCCCGCGACCAACTGGTATGAAATCCGCCCTCCCGGTTTCCCGGGAGGGCGTTTTTCGGAGACGCCTAGAATGCAAAGCCTTCCCGCCTAAAGGGCGTTGAACCATTCCTCCAATTGCGCGTAGAACAGCGGCCAATTTTCAAAAAATTCTTTGACGTCGGATAAATCGCATACGCTGAGATAGTTCTCATCCACCTCGAAGTAGCTATACGGCTCGGCGTTTCTTAACCGCTCCCATGCCACTTCCAGTTCATTCCACTGTTCTTTGTAACGTTTAGACTTACGCATATCAATTGCAAAGTCGGACATGGTTTTACCGAGGGGAATCAGAGATTGAGCGTAAAGCGTATCCAAATCCTCCGGCCCCACCCCGTCCAGCACATCCTTATCATTCAAGAAGTGTTGGATATCCTTTGCCTGTTTATAGAGGACACGCAGGTATTGACGCAGTTGTTGCTCTTCCTTCTTTCGCTCATCGCGGTTTTCCTTCCATTTCCGGTATGGATAGGCTATGACAACCAAGACAATCGGCGCGACAATCGGCAAAAGTAATTGCGTCCACTCTTTCGTGTCCATCAATTGCGCAAGCCACTGTACCACCCCATCCATAAACGCACCTCCCATCATTCGCGATGTTACCACAATTTTCCGCTCAGCGCAAGCCTTTTTTCAAAAAATGAAATTTTTACGGAAAAGGCGGAACCTTTTTGCGCGGGGGGCGTCTAAAGGGACAGAACACCACACACAAAACCTGTCCGTGCGGCAACACACAGCCGCACGGCAAGAAAGCGAGGTACCAAACACACCACACAAAACCTGTCCACACGACAAGAAAGAAGGTATTTCATGAAACGATGGATTTCCCTGTTACTGGGCCTGACGCTGGCGGTGACAGGTATCGTCCCGGCGTTGGCGGCCCCGGAGGAGGTAGCGGTTACGGAGCCGCTGTCAGCCGCCGCCACGCAGGACGAACGCCTGAAGAACGTCACCGAACTGGTCAAGGGCACGCTCGACCTCGACACCGACGCATTCACGGAGTTCAACGGCAACCTGTCGGAAGAGGAATTGGGCGTCACTTGGCACCTGTACTGGCAGGGTCAGGACGCGTCCATGAACGTCAGCGCCCTCGACGACGGCACGATTCTTTCCTACTACTACAACGACAACCGCGAAATCTCCCGCTACACTCCCTACCTGCCCACATTCCCGAACGTCGACGCGCAAGCCGCCAGAATCGCCGCGCGGGCGTTCCTCGACCGTGTGCTCGATTCCTCCGTAGAGACTATCGAACTCGCCGAGCCGCAAACCGCCGGACAACTGAACAGTACAAGCACGTACTTCTCCGGGACAATTCTCCTGAACGGCCTGCCCTCCCCGCTGACGTACTCCATCAACGTGCGCGGGAGCGACAACAAAGTCGTGAACTTCTACCGCGACGCGCCGTCACAGCGCTATCTGGGCGGGATTCCGTCGGCGACGCCCGCCGTCAGCCAGTCCGACGCCGCCGCGAAGCTCAAGGACACGCTCAATCTTGAACTGGTGTACGTGACCGCGAACGCCAACCGCCCCAAGGAGACCAAGCACGCCGTACTCCGCTATATCCCCGCCGACTACGAGGCCCGCTACGTCGACGCGCAGTCGGGCGAACTCACCGACGCCGACAGCTTTTTCTACTACAACAGCAACACTGCCGCGCCGATGGCGGAAGAGGCGGCGGATATGGGCGCGTCCGGCGGCGCGGCGCGGAAGCAACTCAACGAAACGGAGCTGACAGGCGTCGACAAGCTCAAAGACGTGCTGTCCACGGAGGAACTCGACACCCGAATCCGCGCCGAGGCCGCGTACAAACTCGAAGGCTACAGCATCGCCACGTCGAATTACCGCATTGTCAAGAACGCCGACGACACCGAGGACATCTTCTGCACGATTCGCTATACGAAGAGCGACAACACAGCCAGTCAGAAGGACAGCGCGTTCCGCTCCGACCGTACTTTCAGCGTCGACGCCAAGACCGGGGAGGTCAAGTCGCTGAGCAGCTACGGGCGCTGGGACGAGGACCGTACCCCGACGGTACGGCAGTCGCGCGCGCAGAGTATCGCGGAGTCGTTCCTGTCGCGCTACACCAAACACGCCGACGCGCTCCCCCTCTACGATGTCAACGACCAGACCGACAAGGGCGCGCCGTCCTACAGCTTCACCTTCACCCGCCGGGTCAACGGCTACTTCTTCCCCGAAAACCAGTGCGTGGTACAGGTCGACGTGGAAACCGGCGCCGTGTGCGGACTGTCGTTTACTTGGGACGAGGAAGTGAACTTTGACGGCACGGAGAATCTCGTCTCGAACGCCGCCGCCGTCGACGCGTGGTTTGACACGTATACCGTAACACTGGCCTACCGGAGCAAGTCGCGCAAACTCAACCCGCTGTCGGGCGGCGACATCGAAAGCAAGCTCATTTCGCTGGGCTACGAGCAGTTCCAGATTCTGTTCCTGAGCTACGGACTGGAGCGCGAGGAGAACTGTCCGGGGATTGACGCCAAGACCGGAAAGCCCGTACAGCCCGAGGCCGTAGACAACGAAATCCTGTACTCCGACATCGACGGCGCGGACGCCGCCGCCGAAATCCGCAAACTCGCCGATTACGGCGTCGGCTATACCGGCGGGGAGTTCCGCCCGAACATCAGCCTGACGCAGTGGGACGCCGTGTGCCTGATTGCCTCCACGCGCGGCTGGCGGCTCAATCCCGACGACGTGACCGACGACGAGAAGAACGACGCCTACAGCACGGTGTACAGCATGGGCGGCCTGACGCCCGAAGAGCGTCACGAGGACACTGTCATGACGCGCGGCGAACTCGTGAAACTGCTCCTGAATTGCGGCGGCTACCGTGCCGTGGCGAACCTGAACGGAATCTTCACATGTAGCTACGCCGACAAGGACGATATCGCGGCGCGGGATATGGGCTACGCCGCGCTCGCGCAGGGCCTCGGACTGGTACAGGGTACCTATAACGCCCGGGAGACCGTGCGCCGGGGTACCGCCGCCGTCATGCTCTGCCGCGCTATGGAACGCGTAATTTGATTTGGCCATTGCGGGCCGCCTCCCCCGTATCGCGGGGGAGGCTTTTCTTGACACGCCGCGCCCGAAATGATAGAATACGCCAATCAGACGATTTCACAGAGGGGAAAGCTATGTTTCAGGTACTCTCCACGGACGGACACGCCCGGCGCGGACGGTTTCACTGTGCCCACGGCGGCGCGGTCGAGACGCCCGTCTTTATGAATGTCGGCACACAGGCGGCTATCAAGGGCGGCGTGTCGTCGCTGGACTTGCGCGAGGTCGGCTGTCAGATTGAGTTGTCGAACACGTACCACCTGCATTTACGCCCCGGAGACGAACGTATCCGCGCGCTGGGCGGCCTCCACCGCTTCATGAACTGGGACGGCCCCATTTTGACCGATTCCGGCGGCTTTCAGGTCTTTTCGCTGGCCCCGTTGCGCAAAATCCGCGAGGAAGGCGTACAGTTCGCCTCCCATATCGACGGGCGGCGTATCTTCATGGGCCCGGAGGAGTCCATGCGCATACAGTCGAATTTGGGCAGTGATGTCGCGATGGCGTTCGACGAGTGCGTAGAGAACCCCGCGCCCTACGAGTACGCGAAAGCGAGCTGTGCGCGTACTCTGCGCTGGCTGGAACGCTGTAAGGCGGAACACAGGCGCCTGAACGCCCTCCCGGAGACTGTCAACCGGGCGCAAATGCTGTTCGGAATCAACCAAGGGGCGACGTACCCGGATTTGCGCGTCTGGCACATGGAGCGTATCGCCGCGCTGGACTGCGACGGCTACGCAATCGGCGGCCTTGCCGTCGGGGAGCCTCCCGAGGTCATGTACGACATTATCGAGGCCGTCGAGCCGTACATGCCCCCGGACAAGCCCCGCTACCTGATGGGCGTCGGCACGCCCGTCAACATACTGGAAGCCGTCCGGCGCGGCGTCGACTTTTTCGACTGCGTCATGCCCTCCCGCAACGGGCGCCACGGCAAATTGTTTACGTGGGACGGCACCATCAATATTCTGAACGAGAAACACG
>CAMHDB010000070.1 GCA_946183715.1 uncultured Oscillibacter sp. | reverse complement strand
GCCCGTGAGGAGTACAGGGATGAGCGTCCAGCCCGCGCCGCGCAGAATCGGCGCGTCACACACGGCCCCCCATGCCGTACAGCACAGGCCAATCGCCGCGCCGACGAGCGGGAACGCGCAGAGTAAATAGCGCGCCTGCTTTGTCGGCGGCATGGGCACGGCGGAGAACATCGAGAACGCCGCCGCGACCGTTTCAAGGATTCGCAAACCGTTCGGCCCCCTTGCAAACCGCCCCCGGCCCTTGCGTGACAGCGGGGCAGTTTCCCTTGTAGTACAGCGGCACGCCGCAGACTACTTCGCACACGGCGTCGACACGTTGCGCAAGTTCGCGGTGTAATCGCGCCAGCAGTCGCAGATAGGACAGCGTGTCGCCCCGATACGCCGCCCCGCCGCAAAAGATTTCGTTGGATACTATCACTACATGAGCGCAACGTGTCCGCAAATTTTCAATGCCGCGCAAAATCGACGCCTCCGCGCCCGCGCCGCTTCCCGTAGGACTGTATAGCTCATTCGCGCACAAATTCCCCAAGTCTTCCAGCAGGGCCGCGCTCCCGACTGGTACTTGTAGCCCGGGCAAATCCGTCGGGCGTTCCAGTGTGCGGAAACCGTGTCCGGCGCGGGCTTCCCGGTGCCGCGCAATCCGTACTTCCGCCTCCGCGCCGCGCCGCTCCATCGTCGCAATATAGACTTTCTCCGTGCCGCCAGACAACGCGCAAAGTAATTCTTCCGCGCAGGCGCTTTTCCCGGACGCCGCCCCGCCGATGACGAGTACGGTCATTGCGGCGTGTAGGCGGGAATGCCGCCCTCCGAAAAGGTGTACGCGTCGCGGTAGACCGACAGCGCCATGTCCAGTAACGGCATTGCGCAGACGGCCCCGGTGCCCTCACCCAGACGCATTTCCGCCGTAATCAGCGGGCGTTTGCCCAGCGCCTGTAAGACGAGTTTCGCGGCGGGTTCGGCGGAGACGTGGCCTGCAAGTACAGCTTTCGCCGCCTCGGGACATATCCGCACGGCGCACAGCGCCCCGACCGCGCTTGGGAAACCGTCCACAAGTACGGGGACGCCGTAGCGCGCGCCGCCTAGGTACGCCCCGCACATCCCGGCCAAATCGTAGCCGCCGACTTTCGACAGCACGTCCACAGCGTCGGACGCGTCCGGACAGTTCCGGGCAATCCCGGCGCGGATTGCGTCCAGTTTGCGGAGTAGTCCGCTATCCGACAGCCCCGCGCCGCGTCCCGTCACGTCCTCCGGCGCCACGCCCAGTAATACGCTTGTCACGGCGCTTGCCGTCGTCGTGTTGCCGATTCCCATTTCCCCGACCGCAAGCAGACGCGTCCCGCATTCGCGCTCCTCCCTGACGAGTTCCATACCCGCCAGAATCGCCCGCTCCGCCTCCTCCCGCGACATCGCCGGGCCTTGTGTGAAATCCGCCGTGCCGTTGCCAATCCGGCGGTTCAGTACCCCCGGAAAGCCCGGGAAGTCACGGATTCCCATGTCAACCGGAATCACGCGGCAGGCGGCCTCCCGGGCCATCCGGCAGACGGCGGTACGCCCCCGCGCAAGCTCCCGCGCCACGACGCCCGTCACGGCGCTGTCGGTCTGCGTCACGCCCCGCGCGGTCACGCCGTTGTCGGCACAGAATACGAGCACGGTGCGGGGGCGCAGTTCGATACTATCGCTCCCGGTCAGGGCGGCGATATTGCAAAGCGCCGCCTCCAGCAGTCCCAGACTGCCCAGCGGCTTCGCGATACTGTCCCAGCGCCGTCGCGCCCTTGTACGCGCCGCGTCGTCGGGCGGCGAAATCTCCAAATTCATGTTACGTCCCTTTCTTTCGATACCGCCGCGCTACGTCCGTAAAGCGTCGCGCCAACTCCGGACGCCCCCAGAAATACAGATGCGGAAACGCGGCGTAGAGCGTATCGCCGACGAACCCGCAACGCCAGCGGCGTCCGCCGACAGGTTTCTCCATACGCAGGGCGTCGCCGGGGCGGGTACTGTCCCAGTGGTGGAACTCGTGGACGTGTACGGCCTCCCCGGCGCGGAACAGCAGACTGTCGGTGTCGGCAGACAGTGCGCCGTAGCCGAACCGCACGGACTTTCCGCACGGGAACCCCTCCCCGGGCAGTACGCCCGTCATGGGCCGCGATACGCCCTCCGTATCCTGTAAGGCCGCGCCCAAGTACAGGAACCCGCCGCACTCGGCGACCGTAGGCATACCGCCGCGCACGGCGTCGGCGATTCCCTCGCGCATGCTGACGTTTTCCGACAGCCCGCGCGCGTACAATTCCGGGTAGCCGCCCGGCAGGTACAGCCCCGCGATACCGTCGGGCGGGGCGGGGGCGCGCAACGGGCTGAAAAAGACAAGTTCCGCGCCGTGTTCCTCCAAGATTTCCAGCGTTTCCGGGTATACGAAACAAAAGGCCTCGTCGCGGGCAACCGCTATCCGTACATCGGACGCCGTGCGCGCGGGGCGGGGCGTGACTTCCGGCGTCGCGCCGTCGCAGAGCGCGAACAGCCGCGACAAATCCGCGTTGGCTTCCAGCGCGTCCGACAACGCTTGCAGACGTTCCCGCAGACCGCCGACTTCCACCGCCGTATACAGTCCCAAGTGACGCGACGGAATCTCCGCTTCGGGCATTCGCGGCAGACAGCCCAGCACGGGCAGTCCGGTTTCGCGTTCCAGCGCCGGGGAGAGCGTCCGGCACAGCGTGGGCGCGCAGTCGTTGAGCAGTACGCCGACAATACGGCAGTCGGGGCGGAACTCGCGCATTCCGCGAATAACCGCCGCCAGCGATAATCCCGCGCCTTTCGCCCGGACGGTCAGGAGTACGGGCAAATCAAGCTCGCAGGCCACGCGCCACGCGCTCGCGGCGTCGGTTATGCCGCCCAGACCGTCATAAAAGCCCATCGCGCTTTCGCACACCGCCGCGCCGTGTCCGCGTACTGAACGCGCGAACAGTTCCCGCACGCGCTCCGCGCCGCACAGGTACAGGTCTAAGTTGTGACACTCCACGCCCGACACCGCCCGGTGGAATGTCGGGTCGATGTAGTCGGGGCCGCACTTGAACGCGCACGGGTCGAGGCCGCGCCGCCGCAGGGCCGACAGCAACGCGCAAGTCACGACGGTTTTGCCGTGTCCGGACGCGGGCGCGGCGACTAACAGCCGAATCACGCGCCGCCCCCGGTTTCCGGCGCGACACTTTGCGCCGCGCCGCCGTCCGCCGTAATCAGGAATACGGGGTTCTGCGCGGTCAAGAGGCGCGCATTGCCCGCCTTGCGCGTGCGGCTGACGGAAATCTGACAGACTTCGGCCTCAAGTCCGCGCGCGGTCAGTGCGTTGATTGTCCCCGACAGCGTTTCGAGCGTCACCGCCGCGACGCATACCCGCGCACACGGATTCTTTCCGAACGCCGTCTCTAAAATTCCCGCCAGCCCGCCGCGACTGCCGCCGACAAATACGGCATCCGGCACGGGCAACGCCTTCAGGACTTCCGGCGCGACGCCTTCGACTAACGTCAGATTCCACGCGCCGAACTTCTCCCGGTTGCGCCGAATCAGTGTACAGGCTTCGGCGTCGCACTCCACGGCGTACACGCGCCCGCGGTACGCCGCCCGCGACAGCTCTACCGACACGCTTCCGGTACCCGCGCCCACGTCCCAGAGGGTATCGCCCGGGCGGACGGCTAATTTCGCCAGTACCGCCGCGCGGACTTCCTGTTTCGTCATGGGGACGCCCCCGCGCACGAAATCGGCGTCGGGAATGCCCGGTACGCGCGCCGGGTACGCTTCCGGGGCCGCCTCCGCCAGCAGTACGGACAGCCGCGCGTAGTCCGACACCGCCGCCTCCCGCGCCGTGGTACGCGTAATCCGCTCTTGCGGCGTCCCGAGGTTTTCGCCGACTGTCACGGGCAGATTGCCAAGTCCCGCCGCCGCCAGTTGTGCGCACAGTGCCGCCGGGGGATTCGCGCCCGTCAGGAAGAACGCCGCCCGCCTCCGCGACACCGCCGACACCGCGTCGCAGTCCGTAGCGTGTGACGAACACAAGTTCCAATCCTGCCACGGACGCCCCAGCCGCGCCGAGAGTATTTGTGGGCTCGACACCCCCGGAATAATACGGTAGCCGATTCCGGACGCGTCCAACAGCGGCGTTAAGAGCCGCGCGCCGGAATAAAAGCCCGTGTCGCCGCTGTAGACTACGCACGGATTCGCCCAAGTATTTTCGCGCAACAGCCGCGCGAGTTCGTGCGCCCCGACTTCCGCGACGCGCGTACTTGTACAGCAGTCGGGCAGGGCGTCCAACAGGCGCGGCGCACCCAATACGGCGTCCGCGTTCCGCAACGCCTCCGCGCCTTCCAGCGTGACGGTATCCCACCTCCCGCAACCCATCCCGATAAGCGTTACATTCCCCGACATAGCAAGCCCCCGCAGTACGTCACATTTCCCGGCGCAGCAAGCCCTCACAGTACGCCGCGATTTCCGCGAAATTCCCGCCGCTGTCCTCCGGGCGGCGGATTACGACCAGTACGGCGCCCGTATTCCGCGCCGCCTCTACTTTTCCCGGAAAGCCGCCGATTGTTCCGCCGTCCTTCGTGACCAAGTAGGCGATTTGATA
This sequence comes from uncultured Oscillibacter sp., assembly GCA_946183715.1. Lineage (GTDB taxonomy): Bacteria > Bacillota > Clostridia > Oscillospirales > Oscillospiraceae > Oscillibacter. Next base: position 4,191 of record CAMHDB010000070.1, on the reverse strand, counting down.
CTGCCGTATGAGCGCCTCGTTGAGTTCGCGCGAGAACGGGCCGCGCATAGCAATGACATTCCGGCGCGGGACTCCGGCGGCCTCACAGGCCGACAGTCCCTCGTGCGTGGGCAGGATACGCGCATACAGCCGCGACGGGTCAAGTACGGCATAGGGGCGTAACTCCTTCGCGCCCGTCGTCAACAGGACATTGCCGACGGTGCCGCCCAGATACGCCGCCGCGCCCGCGGCGTCCGGGACAGCCACGGCGTCGGCGTCGAGCGCGCTGGCCTCCCGAGACAAACGGCGGTAGGGCGTGCGCGTGTCGCGGCAGGCCTCGCGGATAGTGCGCGTGGCCTCCACGGCGTAGGGGTGCGTGGCGTCGACGCACAGCGCCGCCCCGCACAGCAACGCCGACATTTCGGCGCGGCCCCGCCGCCCGACGACTACCGTCACGCCGTCCCGTACTTCCTGTTCTTCGCGCCCGTAGTCCGTCGCGACGCTCACCACGATTTCCGCGCCGCGTCCCGCCAGCAGTCCGGACAGTTCCCGCCCCTCCGTCGTGCCGCCGAAAATGACTATCTTCATATCCGGTAACCTCTCGGCGTCACCATCCGCCCCGCGACAATCTTCGTTGTCGACGCGCCTATGAATACCGTCGTAAACATATCGGCGTGGGCGTCGCGGAGTTCGCGGAGCGTCAGGACGCGCGACGCCTCCCCGGCGCGCCCGATATTCCGCGCCAGTCCGCAGACGGTCTCCCCGGCGCGGTACTGTAGTACGATGTCACAGGCGCGGCGGAGGCAGTCCCGACGCCGCTTCGACGCCGGATTGTACAGGCACAGGACGAAATCGGCGTCCGCCGCGCATTTCAGGCGCTTCTCGATAATCTCCCACGGCGTCAGCAGGTCGGACAGCGAAATCACGCAGAAGTCATGCCCCAGCGGCGCGCCCAGAAGCGCCGCCCCCGATAACGCCGCCGTCACGCCCGCGACAACCTCCACCTCTACGCCGTCGTACTCCGGCGCGAGTTCGAGCGCAAGCCCCGCGAGGCCGTACACGCCCGCGTCGCCGCCGCAAATCAGCGCGGCGTCGGCGTCGCGCGCCGCCGACAGCGCCAGCCGACAGCGTTCGACTTCCTTTGTCATGGGCGTGGAAAGTACAGTTTTCCCGGGGTACAGCGGCGCGACGAGTTCCAGATAGACCGGGTAGCCGCAGAGGGTTTCCGACGCGTCCAGCGCGGCGCGGGCCTCCGCCGTCATGTACGCCGCGCCCCCCGGCCCAATGCCCACGATATAGAGTTTCCCCACGTTCAACAGCTCCAATCACAAGTCCCAATCCAGCCGTACCGGACGCCGCGCCACCGCGAACGTCACGCCCTCCCCGGCGCGCTTCCTGACAAGTAATTCGCCTTTGCTGAGCAGTACGGCGGCGCGCTCGCACACGTTTTCGACGCCCGCCCGGCGCGCCACGAACGCCGACGCCGTAAACGTCCCGGGGACTTGCCGCAGTTCGTCGGCGCGGAAGGTATGTAACTTCCAGCCGTGCGCCGCGCAAAATTCCAGCAGTCCGGCCTCGTCGGCCTTCATGTCGATGGTGGCGGCGGCGGCGAAAGCCTCCGGCCAGAAACCGTAATGTTCGCAGAGCGCGGAAAAGCGCCGTTCGAGCGCCTCCCGTCGTGTCCCGCGCCGACAGCCCACGCCCAGCACCAGTACGCGCGGCGAGAGCGACAGCGGCGGGTGTCGGTGTACGTCCAGCCACACAGTCGGGGAAACTGTCCCGTCCGCGCCCGTATTCGCCGCCTCCACGCCGCCGGGGGCGTCCGGCACCTCTATGCTGTCGGGCACTTCCAACACCTCCACGCCGTCGGGCGGGATTCCGTCGACCGTGAACGCCGTGTAGAACCGGACAGTCCCGCCCTCCAACAGTCTCCCGGAAACGGACTTTATTTTCTCCGGGTGAATCACGGCGCAGTCATGCCGCCGCGCCCACTCGTCGACGGCCAACACGCCGCGCAAGTCCGTTGCGGTCGTGATAACCGCCGTCCCGCCCGTGAGCGCCGCGATTTTACGCGCCAGTTCATTCGCGCCGCCGAGGTGTCCGGACGCCAGCGGCACGGCGAAGCGCCCGCACTCGTCGACCGCCACGACCGCCGGGTCCGTGGCCTTACTCCGCAGGTACGGCGCAACCGCGCGCACGGCGATTCCCACCGCCCCCACGTACACCAGCGCGCGCTTGCGCGGGAAATTCTCCGCCGTCCAGCCCGAAAGCGACACCTCACGCGTACAGGACGCCTCCCCGCCCAGCGCCGCCCGCAGGCGTTCCGACAATTCCCGCCCCCGCGCCGTGAAGGATAGGTACGCGATTTCACTTTCACGCTCTGTCATTCTGTTCCGTTCCGGTACTCCGTCGCAAAGGCCGGGTCGTACAGCTTGCTCCGTTCCCCCGAGGCCGTAAGAAAATCGCCGACGAGTACCAGCGCCGTTTTCCGGATTCCCGCGCGGCGTCCCGATTCCGCCAGCGTCCCGAGCGTACAGCGTAGCACAAGTTCGTCAGGCCAAGTCGCCTTGTAGACGATTGCGGCGGGCGTGTCGGGTGTGTAGACGCCGCCGTACAGCAATTCCGCCTGTACGGCGTCCAGCTCCCCGCACGAGAGGAACAGTACCATAGACGCGCCGTGTGCGGTGAATGCGCGCAGGCTTTCGCCGTCCGGTACGGGAGTTCGCCCCGGCGCGCGCGTTAGAATCACGCTCTGGCTGACGCCCGGAAGCGTGTACTCCGCGCCGAGCGCCGCCGCCGCCCCGCAGAAACTCGATACCCCCGGCGTCGTGTCCCACGCGATACCGCGTTTGTCGAGGGCGTCCGTCTGCTCCCGCAGGGCCCCGTACAGGCACGGGTCGCCGCTGTGCAGGCGTACCGTCGTCTTTCCGGCGCGCTCCGCCTCCTCCATGACGCCTACGATATCTTCCAGCGTCATTTCCGCGCTGTTATGGATTTCACACCCCGCTTTCGCGTACTCCAGCAGGGCCGGGTTGACCAGACTGCCCGCGTAAATCACGACATCCGCCGCACGGAGAAGCGCCGCGCCCCGGACAGTAACCAAGTCCGGCGCGCCCGGGCCCGCCCCGATAAAGTGTACCATGTCAAGCCCCCCATTCCTTCAGGATACGTTCCGCGCCGGCGGTCTGCCCGAGTAAGCCGTACTCGTTCGAGAACAGCACCGCGCCCACGGCGTAAGATACGCGCCGCTCCAAGCAACGTTGCACGGCCTCCAACAGACTGTCCATGACCACCCGGCGCAGTCCGGCGGCGTCGAGTAACGCGAGACAGGCGTCGGTTGTGACGGCGTCCATAAGCGCGCGGCATAACGCCGTATCCGCGCCGTGAATCGCCGCGTGGGCGCAGAACAGCTCGTTGCGGCAATCGGCCTGTTTTGAGTGCGTGTTCATAATGCCGCCCGCGAGTTTGACGAGTTTGCCGACATGCCCGACAAGTAACACGCTTTGAAAATTCTCCACGGCGGCGCAGTCGAGGGCGTCGCCGACGTAGTTGGAACAGCGTACAACCGGGACGCCGGGTTTGTCAAGGCCCGACCGCCGCAGGAAGTCGAGGCCGTAATTCCCGGGCGTCAACAGGAGACGCGTCCCCGCCGCCGCCTGTCGGATTTCCACGGCGAGGGCGTCAATAAGCGCGCGTTCGCTCATCGGCTCCACGATGCCGGACGTGCCGAGAATCGAAATCCCGCCTGTAATCCCGAGGGCGGGGTTGAACGTCTTCGCGGCGAGTTGCTCCCCGTCCGGAACGGAGATTGTCACCGACAGGCCGCCCTTGTACCCGGCGGCGGCGCGGACTTCCTCCACGGCCTCCGCAATCATGCGGCGCGGGGTACGGTTTATCGCCGCCGCGCCTACGGGCTGTTCCAGTCCGGGACGCGTCACGCGCCCGACGCCCGCCCCGCCGTCAATCATGATTCCGCCGTCCGTCTGCCGCGCCTCCGCCACGATAAGACACCCGTCGGTCACGTCGGGGTCGTCCCCGGCGTCCTTCACGACGCCGCAACGCGCCGCGCCGTTTTCGAGTACGCAGAAGCGCGGCGGCACTTCCACCGTCCAGCCCTTGGGCGTACACAGGGAGAGCGTCGACGGTGCCCGCCCCGTCAGCAGGAGACGCGCCGCCCCCGACGCCGCCAGTGCCGCACAAGTGCCCGTCGTG
>CAMHDB010000069.1 GCA_946183715.1 uncultured Oscillibacter sp. | reverse complement strand
TCCCACGCCGTCGGGGTCATGTCGAGTTGGCCGAGGATGTCTAACACTTCGGACAGTCCCCGGTGTTCGTGATGGTGCCCATGGTCGTGGCCGTGTTCATGTTCATGGTCGTGCGGGTGATGGTGTTCGTGTTCATGGTCGTGATGATGTTCATGCCCGTATAGGTACTCCATATCGTGGTCGTGGTTGTCCTCCGGGAGTATCACCGAGAAGTCGCAGACATCCAGCCCCGCCTTTTTTACGCGCCCGATTTCCGCCCGCACGCCCTCCAGCGGCAGACTGTCCAGCATACGCTCCAAGGCGTCCCTGTCCGCGCCGAGGTCTAACAGCGCCGCGACCGTCATGTCGCCGCTGATTCCCGCGCCGCACTCAAAATATAACGCTCTCCCCATCAGTCCGAATCCTCCACTATCGCAATATGCAGTTCCTGTAACTGCTTTTCCGTGACCGTTCCCGGCGCGTCCATCATGATATCCGCCGCGTTCTTGTTCATCGGGAACGGGATGATTTCCCGTATGGATTCCTCGCCCGACAGCAACATCACCATTCTGTCAAGTCCGGGCGCGATTCCGGCGTGTGGCGGCGCGCCGTAGCAGAAGGCGTTGTACATCGCCGGGAATTTCGCCTTGACATCCGCCTCGCCGAGCCGTACCAGTTCAAAGGCCCGCACCATGATTTCCGGGTCGTGGTTGCGTACCGCCCCCGACGACAGCTCCACGCCGTTGCAGACCAGGTCGTACTGGTCGGCGGTAATCGTCAACGGGTCGAGTTCGCCCCGGTGAGCGCGTTCGAGTACGTCCAGCCCGCCCGACGGCATTGAAAAAGGATTGTGGCAAAATTCGAGTTCCCCGGATTCCTCCCCGATTTCGTACATGGGAAAATCGACTATCCAGCAGAACGAATACTGCTCCTTGTCCATGTGCCCGGGCACCACCGCGCCCAGCGTCTTGACGAGTACCCCGGCGGTTTTGAGCGCGCCCTTGCCCGACGCCAGCGCTACAAATGTATCGGGCCGCAAGTCCAGCGCGGCGGCGACTTTCTCCTGAATCGGCGCGATAAACTTCGATATCCCGCCGACGGCCTGTCCCTTGTCGTCGAGGCGGAACCAGTACGCCTTGCCGCCCGACACCACCTCCACAGAGGATAACGTGCGGTCAATCCACTTGCGCGCCTCGTGGAAGTCCGACACCACGACCGCCTTGACAGGCCCCTCCGCGAACGGCCCGAAACCGCAGTCCGACAACAGCTCCGTCACGTCCTGCACTCTCAGGTCGATACGCAAATCGGGCTTGTCAGTGCCGTAGGTCTCCATAGCCTCCCGGTACGGAATCCGCACGAACGGGGCCGCCGACGCGCGGCTGTACAGTCCGTATTTCGCGAACACGGGCGGCAGTACGTCCTCAATCACGGCGAATACGTCGTCCTGCGTGGCGAACGCCATTTCCATGTCGAGCTGGTAGAACTCGCCCGGGGAACGGTCGGCGCGGGCGTCCTCGTCGCGGAAACAGGGCGCCATTTGGAAATAGCGGTCGAAACCGGAAGTCATGAGCAGTTGCTTGAACTGTTGCGGGGCCTGCGGCAGTGCGTAGAATTTGCCGGGGTGGTTCCGCGCCGGGACTAGGTAATCTCGCGCGCCCTCCGGGGAGGACGCCGTAAGAATTGGCGTCGTGATTTCCAGAAAGCCGTGCTCCATCATGGCCTGACGGAGCGCCGCCGTGACTTGACAGCGCAACACGATGTTGTTTTTGACCTCCGGGTTGCGCAAGTCGAGATAGCGATATTTCAAACGCTGTGCCTCGTCGGCCTCGCGGCTCCGGTTAATCTGGAAGGGCAGTTCGTTGTAGCGACAGCGGCCCAGTACCTCCACGCGCTCCGGCACGACCTCAATGTCGCCCGTGGCCTGTTTCGGATTCTTGTTGCCGCGCTCGCGCACGGTGCCCTCTATGGAAATCGTCGATTCTTTCGTAATCGCCTTGAACGTGCTGACAAGTTCCTCGGTCTCGGCGACGGCCTGCGTAGTGCCGTAGAAGTCGCGCAAGACCACGAAGGCCAGGCTTGCCGATACAACGCGTACATTCTCCATCCACCCGCAGAGTTTGACGCGCTTCCCGGCGTCGGAAAGCCGCAGTTCCCCGCAGGTATGCGTTCTCGATTGCGTCATGTCATGATGTCCTTTCTTGGATTCATGCCTTTTCATTGTTGAAAAAGTCAGAATCAATCGCTTTGATTTCGTATTTCGCGATAGTGGAGACGCCTACATTGTATTCCACCATCAACTTTGTCAGGCGGGTTCCGTCTACCAAAACAATGCGCTGTCTTTCCGCCGAAGTCTTGGCCCCCTCGGAAAATTTCGCCGTAGTGATAAACAAGCCCTTGGAGGCCTTCACTTCCTGTAACGCGCCGGAAAACTTTTGAATTTCCGGGCGGCTGATAGAAGTTTCCGGGTCCCAGCGTTTCGCCTGAATGTAAATCTGGTCAAAGCCCAGTTTATCCTCCCGGATTACGCCGTCAATGCCGCCGTCGTTGGTTCTCTGCGTCCGGAAACCGGAATCGGAAGCGGAACCGCCATAGCCCATCTTCAACAACAGCTTTACGACCAATTCCTCAAAGAAGTCGGAATCTTTCGCCATAATTTCCGCGAGCAGTTCTTCGGCGAGTTTGTCATTGAGTTCGGAATAGGCCCGTTCCATGCGGTCATTGGGCGTCTCGTTCGTTTCCAAGGTCTCCAAGGAAATTTGCGATGAAGGGTCATCGGTTGGTGTCGCCTTGCGCCTGTAAAACTCCTGAAAAGAAGGAAACTGACACAGGAAATGGTGGTCTAAAACTGCGGGAGGATTGAGAAAGACTTGCCGTCCCTCGTGCGTCAAGCGATAATAGCCGCGCTTCGTATTTTCAATCAGTTGCGCTTTTTTCAAATACGTGCAAGCCCAGCTAATGCGGCTATAATACACAGGTTGACCACTGGCGAGTAATTCCTGTTGCCTTTCTTCCGGCGTAATGCCGACACGCGGAGAAATGATGTCAGCAATTTCTCGTATCGTGTGGCTTTCTCCGTCAGACAACGACTCCAGTACCGGAAAATAGAGTTCGTTATACTTCGGAATGGACATAGAAACCGCTCCTTTCCGTCACCGTCCCCCTATCCCAGAATGATACGGCCCGATTCGCGCCGCGCAAGTCCCGCCTTGATACGCTCCAGCGTCGCGGCGGAGGAAAGCGTCGTCTGCTCCCCGCTCGACATATCCTTGCATGTCACCACGCCGTCCCGGATTTCGTCCTCCCCCATGAACACCGCGTAGGGAATGCGTAACCTGTCGGCGTAGCCCACTTTCTTCTTGAACTTCCCGCCCTCGCAGTAGAGCTGTACCCGCAGGCCGTTTTCCCGGAACGTCGTCGCCAGCGCGATAGCCGGGGACAGGTCGTCCGTCATGGGCAGTACGAGCACGTCCGCCGGGGCCGTGGGCAGGTCGGCGTTGAGCAGTCCCCTTTCTTGCAGGATGTAGAAAAGGCGCGTCAGGCCGATGGAAATGCCCACGCCGGGGAGTTTACGGTCGGTGTAGTAGGCCGCGAGATTGTCGTAGCGCCCGCCGGAGCACACCGAGCCGATTTCCGGGTACTCGTCGAGCGTGGTTTCGTACACCGTCCCGGTATAGTAGTCGAGGCCGCGCGCGATGGTCAAGTCGACCTTGAAATGGTCTCCCGGGACGCCGAAACTGTCCAAGTAACGTGTCACGGTGCGCAGTTCGTCGAGGCCGGCGTCGAACAGCGGATTCCCCGCCCGGTACGCTTCCAGCGAATCGAGTACGGCGGCGCTGTCGGCGGCCTTCTCCGACAGCGACAGAAAGTCGAGTACGGCGGCGACTTTCTCCGGCGCTACGGAGAAATCGTCGGTCAGGATGGCCCGTACTTTGTCGGGGCCGATTTTGTCGAGCTTGTCGACGGTGCGCATGATGTCGGCGGATTGCTCCGTCAGGCCCTGCATTTCGTAGAAGCCGTTGAGAATCTTGCGGTTGTTCACGCGGATATGGAACTTTCGCAGTCCCAGCGCGGAGAACGTGCGGTAGATGATGGACGGAATCTCGGCGTCATTGACGACCGACAGCACGCCGTCGCCGATGATGTCGATGTCGGCCTGATAGAACTCGCGGAAACGCCCGCGCTGTGCGCGTTCGCCCCGATAGACTTTGCCAATCTGGTACCGCCGGAACGGGAAGGACAGTTCATGACTGTGCAGGGCGACGTATTTCGCAAGCGGTACCGTCAAGTCGAAGCGGAGCGCCAAGTCGGCGTCGCCCTTCTGGAAACGGTAAATCTGCTTTTCGGTCTCCCCGCCGCCTTTCGCGAGCAGGACTTCCGCCGCCTCCATGAGGGGCGTATCCAGCGGGGTGAAGCCGTACAGGGCGTAAGTACGGCGGAGGATTTCCAGAATCCGCTCCATCTGCTGTTGCGGCGGGGGGAGCAGTTCCATGAAACCGGACAGCGTCCGGGGCTTTACAGTGGCCATAAATACTCCTTTCCGGCGTCAGGCAATCGGGCGCGTAGATGGATTGACGATGCTCCTCCAGTCCAAATCGCCGCGCGAGAGGCCCAGTACCAGCATTTCCGCCGTGGCGATGTTGCTGGCGAAGGGAATGTTGCTCATGTCGCAGAGGCGGGAAATGTAGCTCACTTCCCCGGCCATATTGGTTTGCGTGGGGTCGTTGAAGAACAGCACCATGTCGAACTCGTTGTAGGCGATACGCGCGCCAATCTGCTGGTTTCCGCCGTGGGCGTAGGTCAAAAAGCAGTGTACGCGCAGGCCGGTGGCCTCGGACACCTGATGTCCGGTCGTGTTGGTCGCGTAGAGGTTGTGCTGGGAGAGAATCCCGGCGTAGGCGGTGCAGAACTGTACCATAAGTTCCTTCTTGTTATCGTGTGCCATGAGCGCGATATTCATGCAGACAGACCTCCTTGACTGTGGTGTGCTTATCGGTACAAACAGGATAGAGGGACGGCCTCCCCGGCGACGCGGCGGGCGATATTCTTACAGGCGCGGGCCGCCGCGCTTTCCGGTTTCGATAACGTGACGGGCACACCGCGCCGCAGTGCCACGGATACTGCTTCGTCCTCGGGAACCAGTCCGGCAAGCGGCAGGCCCACGGCGTCCATGATGTCGTCGACGGTGATTTCCGCCCTCCGGAACGGCGAACGCCGTACACGGTTGACAATCAAGTGTGCGTCGCCGGGCGGGAAGGCGTCCAGTTCTGTCACGATGCGCTGGGCGTCGCGCACGGAAAGCGGGTTCATCTCCGCGACTAGCAGGATACGCTCCGCCGCGCCCTTGACAAGGAAAAAGCCTTCCCCCATACCGGGCGGCGCGTCCATCAGGCAAAAGTCGAAGTTGTGCCGGATATGCGCGGCGAGCGCGTTCATCTCGGTCGGCGTGACGGTATCGCCGCCGCGGACGGGCGCGTTGAGCAGGAACAGTCCGGGGCGCGCGGGGTGCTCTACGGCGGCGTCCTCCAGCGTACAGCGCCCCGAAATCACGTCGGAAAAGTCCATCAGGGCCAGTTCCGACAGTCCCATCGCAAGGTCGAGATTGCGGAACGTCGTGTCACAGTCCACGCATAGCGTTTTGTGTCCGGCACCCGCCAGCGCGGCCCCGATTCCGGCCAGCAGGCACGTTTTCCCCGTGCCGCCCTTGCCCGACACGAACCCGATACAGATACCTTGGTACGGCATCCTGAACCCCCATTTATTTACTAAAATTACTGAATAAAAATTACAATACAGTATATCACTTTTTTCCAGCCCTGTAAAGCCTCTAAATCAAAAAATCGCAATCCGTAAGGGCGGAAGGCCAAATACAACTTATGTATTGACATTCCCGCGCGGGCGTACTATAATGAATTTCGCAAACATATGAACAATGTTTCATATGTTCAAATGAACTTACGGAGGGACTGGACATGAAAAAGACTTACAAAATCGACGTGGACTGTGCCAACTGCGCGAACCTGATGGAAGAGGCCGCGAAGCGTACCGGGGGCGTCAAGGACTGTACGGTCAGCTTCATGACGCTGAAAATGAAGGTCGAGTTCGAGGACGGCGCGGACGCGGCGGAAGTCATGCCGCGCGTGCGCGACAACTGCCGCAAGGTCGAGGCCGACTGCGAAATCTACCTGTGAGCCGTCCCCGTGGAAAGGAGGCGTTCCCATGAACCGGAAGCAGAAACTGCTCCTGACGCGTATCGTCGCGGCGGCGGTCTTTTTCGTCCCGCTCTACCTGATTTCCGAGGGCCTTCTTCCCGTGTACGCGCCCCCCGCCGTACTCTTTGCGCTCTTCCTGATTCCCTACCTGCTCGCGGGGTACGACGTTCTCCGCAAGGCCTTTTTGGGAATCCGGAACCGTCGCGTGTTCGACGAAAATTTCCTCATGACCGTGGCGACAGCCGGCGCGATTGTGCTGGGGGAGTACGCCGAGGGGGCCGCCGTCATGGTACTCTACCAAGTCGGCGAACTGTTCCAGAGTTACGCCGTGGGCCGGAGCCGCCGCAACATCACGGCCCTGATGGACATCCGCCCCGATTACGCCAATCTGGAAGCCGACGGTACTTTGACGCGCACGGAACCCGACGAAATTCCCGTGGGGAGTACGATAGTCGTACAGCCCGGGGAGAAAGTGCCGCTTGACGGCGTGGTTGTGGAGGGCTATTCGTCTCTGAACGCAAGCGCCCTGACAGGCGAAAGCGCCTTGCGCGATATCGGCCCGGGTGACGAAATCCTGAGCGGTTGCGTGAATATGAACGGCGTCCTGAAAGTCCGGACTACGAAGGAGTTCGACGAGTCGACGGCGTCCAAAATCCTCGACCTCGTGGAAAACGCCGTCGCCCGGAAAGCGAAGTCCGAGACCTTCATCGCCCGTTTCGCGCGCTGGTATACGCCCTGCGTCTGCTACGCCGCGCTCGCGCTGGCAATCGTGCCGCCGCTGTTCCTGACACTGACGGGTTCCGGCAGCGCGTGGGCAACGTGGATATTCCGAGCCTGCGCGTTTCTCGTGATTAGCTGTCCGTGCGCGCTGGTCATCAGTATTCCGCTGAGCTTTTTCGCGGGAATCGGCGGGGCCAGCCACCGGGGGATTCTCGTCAAGGGCGCCAACTACCTCGAAACCCTCGCCGCCGTGCGCGTGGTCGCGTTTGACAAGACCGGGACTATGACGAAAGGCAGTTTCAACGTGACGGGCGTCCACTACCCGTCGATGGACGAGGGCGCGCTGTTAGAATACGCCGCCCACGCCGAATGCGCGTCTTCCCACCCCATCAGCCGGAGTTTGCGGGCCGCCTACGGAAAGACGCCCGACCGGAACCGCGTCACGGAGATACGGGAGCGCGGCGGGGAGGGCGTCACGGCGACTGTCGACGGCGTGGAAGTCGCCGTGGGCAACGAAAAATTGATGGAGCGGCTGGGCGTGGACTTCCGGCCCTGCCACCACCCCGGGACAATTCTGCATATGGGCGTCGGGGGCGAATACGCCGGGCACATCGTGGTATCGGACGAACTCAAAGAACACGCGGCGGGGGCGGTGTCGGCCCTGCGCCGCGCGGGCGTGGAAAAGATTGTCATGCTCACCGGCGACGCCGAAGCGGTCGCGGCGCGCACGGCGTCGGAACTCGGCATCGCCGACTACCGCGCCGGACTTCTCCCCGCCGAGAAAGTCGACTGCGCCGAAGAACTGCTGAAGGCCTGCAAGCCGGGGGAGAAATTCGCGTTCGTGGGCGACGGAATCAACGACGCGCCCGTACTTTCCCGCGCCGACGTGGGAATCGCTATGGGGGCGCTCGGCTCCGACGCCGCAATCGAGGCCGCCGACGTGGTGCTCATGGACGACGACCCGCTGAAAATTGCAACCGCTATCCGGATTGCGCGAAAGTGCCTCCGGATTGTGCGGGAAAACATCGTCTTTTCGTTGTCGGTCAAGGCGGCCTGTCTGTTACTCGTCGCCGTCGGGGCGGGGAATATGTGGCTTGCGATTGCCGCCGATGTCGGCGTGATGGTTCTCGCCGTACTCAACGCCATGCGCTGTCTGATGGTAGAGAAACTGTAGTATCAGAAAATCAAATGGGCAACCGGGCAGACGACCAGCAGACTAATAATGGTACGTTCCAGAAAGATGAGAAACAGTTCCGGCAGATTAATCGGGAGTTTCGACCCGAGAATCAGTCCGCCGACTTCGTCCAGAAACAGTACCTGCGTCACGGAAATCACAGCCACAATAAAGCGTGTAATGTCCGGCGCGCCGCTGCCCGCGATAATCACCGAGGGCGTGAACATGTCCGCGAAACCGATAATGAGCGTAGACGACGCGGCGGCGGCGTCCGGGACTTGTAGCAGATTCAAGAGCGGCATAAAGGGAATGCCGAGGTACTGGAAAATGGGGGTGTAGTTCGAGAGAATCAGCGCGACGGTGCCGATACACATCACCGTCGGCAGGACGCCGAACCACATGCTCAGGCAGTTTTTCAGGCCGCTTGCGAAAAATTCCCCTACTCCCCGGTGTTCAGAAACGCGCTTCATGGCAAGGGCGAGGCCGTATTCGCGGGCGTTCTTGTACTCCGGGGGTAATGTTTCTTCCATAGCCCGTCCTTCTATCAGGTAACTGTTCTCCTTGCGGGACAGCGGCGGGATACGCGGACATATAATCGCGCAGAGTACGCCCACCGCGCAAATAATCAGGTAGTAGACGCCGAAATACTGCGTCAGGCCCACTTGGTTCAGAATCACGAGGCTGAACGTAATCGACACCGCCGAAAAGGTCGTGGAGATGATGGCCGCCTCTTTCGCGGAGTAGTAGCCGCCCTCGTACTGGTTGCAGGTGAGCATGACGCCGAG